>NZ_JBHYIK010000017.1:0-862 GCF_042739735.1 Amycolatopsis sp. NPDC059027
TCTTTCTTATAGACCCCGGGCGCCCCGCGCCCCCGGGCGGCGGCGGGCGCGCCGCGCCCCCCCCCCCCCCCCCCCCGCGGCACGGTCGGCGACGACCGCACGTGGCCGAACCCGAACTCACCCACCACCGGGACCCCGAGCGGACTGAGCCGGTCCACGAGCATCGCCCGGATCTCCGCCGGATCACCGCAGCCGGCCCACGAACCCAGCACCACCCCGCGAACACCGGCGAACCAGCCCGAACGCAGCAACTGCGTGAGCATCCGATCCAGCCGGTACACGCTTTCCGTGACGTCCTCGAGCACCGCGATCCCTTCGGCCGGCCGATGCTCCGCCGTGCCGACACCGGCCGCGAGGATCGCCAGATTCCCGCCGATCAGCCGCCCCGTGGCCTGCCCCGGCACCAGGGTTTCGAAGCCGTCGGAACGCAGAACGCGGGTCTTCTCCGGCTCGAACAACGTCAGCCGCAGGTGCTCGGCCGCCGTCTCGTCGAACAACTCGCTCGCCGGCATAGGCGAAAGCAGACTTTCCAGTCCTAAATGGACGTCGACGGCGCGGTGCAGCGCGGTGATGTCGCTCGATCCCGCGAGGATCTTCGGCCCGGCCGACCGCAACGCGGGCCAGTCCACCAGATCCAGCATCCGCTGCGTCCCGTACCCGCCGCGTGCGGCGAGGACACAATGGACATCCGGGTCCAGCCACGCCCCGGTGAACTCCGCCGCCCTCCGACTGTCCGAATCGGACAGATACCGCGGTGGCGAGGGGGGGGGGGGCCCCCCCCCCCCGGGGCGGGGCCCCCCCACCCCCCCCCCCGGTAGTAATTAAAAAAGAAAGATCGCGGGAGAAAAATAGAATAGTAATG
>NZ_JBHYIK010000017.1:872-23589 GCF_042739735.1 Amycolatopsis sp. NPDC059027
ATAAACTTTTCTTTTGGGGGGGGCTGGTTATGTTGTTTAAACGACACTGGACCAAAGCGCACATAACCGGGGGGGGCGCGGGCGCGCCCCCCCCCCCCGGGCCGCCCCGGACCCGCACACCCCAGCCGCGCAACACCGGAAGCGCGGCGTCGAGCAACGCCTGGGGCACCGGCCCCGCCGGTGCGACGAGCGCGATCGTGTCGCCCTCGCGCAGCCGCGGTGGCCTCATCGCGACAGCTCCAGCCGCGGCACATCCGCGGGCTCGAAACCGAACACCTGCCCGTAGAAGGACAACTCCGCCTCCAGCACCGCGACGATCGTCTCCGCACGACGGAAACCGTGCTGCTCTCCGGGAAACGTCAGATAGGCGTGCTCGATCCCGCGCCCGGCGAGCGACGCGACGAATCGATCCGCCTGCTCCGGCGGGCAGATCTCGTCCTCCAGCCCCTGCAGGAACAACACCGGCCCGGCGAGCGTGCCGGCGTGGTGGATCGGCGAACGCTCCCGATATCGCTCGGCCGTCTCGGGCAACGGGCCGATCAGGCTGTCCAGATAACGCGACTCGAAATCGTGCGTCTCGCCGCCCTCGCCCGTCCAGCCGGTCAGATCCAGGATCGGGTACATCACCGTGCCCGCGCGGTAGGTCCGGGTCATGGTCAGCGACGCCGCCGAAGTGAACCCGCCCGCGCTGCCGCCCCGGATCCCCAGCCGCCGCCCGTCGGCCACGCCTTCGGCGACCAGGGCCTCGGCGACGGCGGCGCAGTCGGCGACGTCCACGACACCCCACTGCTCGCGCAGCCGCTCGCGGAACTTCCTGCCGTAGCCGGTCGAACCGCCGTAGTTCACCGCGACGATCCCGATCCCGCGGCTGGTGAAGAACGCGATGTCCAGTTCGAGCGAAGGGAAGTACCGGCCCGTGGGGCCTCCGTGCGCGAGCACGAGGTACGGCGGGAGTTCGCCTTCGGGCGCGGTGAATTCCGGGTTCGCCGGGGGAAAGACGTAGGCGGGCACGGATTCGCCCTCGGCGGTGGTGAACTCCCGCTCCTCCGGCCGGGGGAGGAACTCCTCGGACGGCAGCTCCGCCGACTGCGGCGTCAGCTCGCGGCGAGTGCCCTCGGCCAGGTCCACGTGCACCACGGCCGACTCGCGCACGGCCCCGGCCGCGATCCCGGCGACACCGCCCGCGTAGGCGGTCAAGCAGGTCGACGACCATTCGACGAGGTCCGCCGCGGCCGGTACCGGCGTCACCGTCCCGGCGGACTCGTCCAGCACCGCGAGCGTGCCGGCGTCCAGTACCGCGTGCCGCCCGCCGCCGAGCGGTGCGAACCAGCGCATCCCGAGCTTCCACAGCGGCCCGCCCAGTTCGCGGGACACCGGCGCCAGGTTCCGCACCGAGCCGTCGAGCCCGATCCGGTGCAGGTTCCACCAGCCGTCCGGGTCGAGCAGCGCGAGCAGCGTGCCGTCGGCCTCCCATTCGACCTGGCACACCGCGATGTCCACGCCGCCCGCCAGCACCCGGTGCGGGCCGAACGTCCCGTCCGGCGAGACCTCGGCCACGCACAGTTCCGTGCCGTCCCATGGCATCGCCGGATGGTCCCAGCCCAGCCAGACCGCGTGTGTGCCGCCGGGGGACAGCTGCGGTCCGGTCAGGAAGTGGTGGCTCGCCGTCAGTACCCGCTCGGCACCGCCGTCGATCGGGATCGCGACCAGCTCCCTGGCGACGTCCGAGCGCTTCGGCCCGACGCCGCGTTCCCGCACCGCCCACACCTCACCCGGCCGTCCCTGCCGCAGATCGCCGTACCGGACGCCTTGGGGCACTTCGGGTTCCGGCGTCAGCGCGACCACGTCACCGGACGGGTACCGAGCGTGCACGCGCTGGTCCGCCCAGTGCGTGAACACCACGGTGTCCCCGGCCACGGTCCACGGGCGGCCACCGTACTCGTGGACCCGGTTGCGCACGTTCCACGGCGCGGGCAGGACGTCCTCGGTCCCGCCGTCCGGCAGCGCCCGCACGAGTGCGACCCGCCCGCCCTCGCCGGGCCGGGCCTCGGCCCACCAGAGTTCGGCACCGACCGCGTCCAGCCACTGTGGTCCACCACCCGCCGCGGCGGCCGACGCGGCGGTGATGGGTGAGGTCCATGTTCCGTATGGGGAGATCCGCGACACGCCCAGAGGTTAGCTCCCGGCGCGCCGAAGCAGGGGCGGCGGATGCCGATCACCCTCCGGTGGCCTAGGGTCGGAGGTGTTATGTCGCGCGTAATCCACGTCTTCCGCCAGCCCGACCGGTTCGTCGCAGGGACCGTCGGCGAGCCTGGCGACCGCACGTTCTACCTCCAGGCCTCCGAGGACGTGCGCACGATCAGTGTGACCATCGAAAAACAGCAGGTGGTGGTCCTCGCCGAGCGGCTGAGCTCCCTGCTGGAGGAGGTCGCGAACCGGTTCGGCGCGGAGGTCCCCGAGGAGGTGCCCGAGGACCTCGTCGACGTCGACCCGCTCGCCGTGCCGGTCGAGGAGGAGTTCCGCGTCGGCACCATGGGCATCGGCTGGGACGCCGAAAGCAGCGCAGTCGTGATCGAGCTGCTCGCGATCACCGAGGGTGAGATCGACGAAACGGTCGTACTCGACGACACCGAGGAAGGCCCCGACGCGGTGCGCGTGTTCCTCAGCCCTGTCGCCGCGCGCGCCTTCGCCGAACGCGCCGACAGGGTCGTCAACGCCGGGCGCAAACCGTGCCCGCTGTGCGGTGAACCGCTGGACCCCGCCGGCCACATCTGCCCGCGTCAGAACGGGTACCGCCGCGACGTCGACGTCATCGAGGACTGAACCACTCGTGGCGCACATCCGGG
Organism: Amycolatopsis sp. NPDC059027; assembly: GCF_042739735.1. Taxonomy (NCBI): domain Bacteria; kingdom Bacillati; phylum Actinomycetota; class Actinomycetes; order Pseudonocardiales; family Pseudonocardiaceae; genus Amycolatopsis; species Amycolatopsis sp. NPDC059027. The sequence continues at coordinate 3,719 of NZ_JBHYIK010000017.1, forward strand.
CGGGGCACCCCGAACCCGCCGACCCCGCGGCCACCGCGCTCGTCACGCACGGCCGGATCAGCGTCGAAGGCAGGCTCGTCGACGCCTCCAACACGACCCTGTTCTGCGAGATCGAACTCGACGGCGTCACCGGGAACGTGGTGTACAAGCCGGTCTCGGGGGAGCGCCCGCTGTGGGACTTCCCCGACGGCACCCTCGCCGGCCGCGAGGTCGCCACCGCCCTGATCGCCGAGGCGAGCGGACTGGGCGCCGTCCCGCCGACCGTCCTGCGTGACGGGCCGTTCGGCGTCGGCATGGTGCAACTGTGGGTGGAGACCACCGAGGACGACGTCGTCGACGTCCGCGCTCCCGAAGCCGTTCCCGACGGCTGGCGGATCGTGCTGCACGCCCACGACCGCTTCGGCGATCCCGCCGTGCTCGCCCACGCCGATCACCCCGGGCTGCGCGAACTGGCCGCGCTCGACGTCGTCGTCAACAACACCGACCGCAAGGGCGGACACCTGCTCGCCGGGCACGACGGCCGCGTCTACGGGGTCGACCACGGCATCTGCCTGCACACCGACCCGAAACTGCGGACCGTGCTGTGGGGCTGGGTCGGCGAAGAGCTGCCAGAGGACATCGTCGAGAAACTGCGCAAGCTGCGGGTGCAGCTCGACGGCCCGCTCGGCGCCGACCTCGCCGAACACCTGACCCGCGCCGAGATCCACGCACTGGGCGCCCGCACCGACGCGCTGCTCGACGCCGGTGTCTTCCCCGAACCCGGCGACGACTGGCGCGCCATTCCCTGGCCGCTGTTCTGATGACCGAGATCATCGACGAAGCCACCCGCGCGCGGCTCATCGATCGCTTCGGCCCGGAAGTCACCGAGTGGTGCGACGCGCTGCCGGATCTCGTCGACATGTTGGTGGCGCGGTGGAATCTCGAGATCCGTGACGCGAAGCCGGGCAACACTGGACGCACCCTGCTCTGCGTGGACGGCGACGGCCGGTCCGTCGTGCTGAAACTGACGCCCGAACGGCAGATCGCCGTGGACGAGGCGACGGCCCTGCTCGCCTGGGCGGGCTGTTCGCGCGTAGTGCAGGTCCTCGACGTCGAACTCGATGTCGGGGCCCTGCTGCTGGAGGGGCTCGAACCCGGTACCCAGCTGAGCGAACGCGGCGGCGCGGTGCCCTGGGCGGAGATCGGCGAACTCATCGGCCAGGTGCACGCTGTCCCTCCGCGCGCGGAATTCCCCACACTCGCCGAACGCTGCGAGCGGATCTTCGAAATCTCGGAACGCCGATGGCGCGGCTCGGCGGCCGAACGCCACCTGCCCCATGATGTGCTGCGCGCGGCACGTGCCCGCGCCGCCGAACTCGCGGCGACCGGCCCGGTCGTCCTGCTGCACGGGGATCTGCATCCCGCCAACGTCCTCGATGGCGGGCCCGGCCGCGGCAGCGTCGCCATCGACCCACGGCCGAGTCTCGGCGACCCGGCCATCGACGTCGTCGACTGGGTACTGCTCCCGCTCGCCGAAGGCGGCGGTCTCGACGACGGGATCGACGCGCTCCGGCCTTACCTCGACGCGGATTACCAGCGGGTCCGGCAGTGGTGCGCCGCGCTGGCGCCGCTGGTCGCACTTCCCGCGCTTCGCCGCGACGCACCCAGCGCCTACACCGACACGTTGCTGCGTATGGCGTCCTGACCGGATCGTCGCGATCGGGCACGGCCTGGTGTTCGGCGCCCACGTGCGGTACAACCCGAAGATGCCCGAACCCGACGAACTGGATCGGGCGTTCGCCCGGTTGTCGGAACACGCTGCGAAGGCTCGCGAAGCCATGCGGCGATGGCAGCAGTACCAGATCTCCGCCGAACTCGCCGCGACCGAGAGGCGGATCATCCCACTGACGGCGTCCCACGATCAGGAGCGGTACCCCCGGCTGGATTATCTCGATCCCTATTTCCTCGCCGCCACCGATAAGCCGCGCCTGTTGACGGCCTTGCTCACGACCGCGCTGCAGCACACCGACGCCGAGGCGGGCAACGTGCAACTGACCGGCGCCAACGGGCTGCGGATCGTCACTCAGCGCGGCTTCGCCCCGTCATTTCTCGAGTTCTTCGCCGTGGTGGGCACCACTGGATCGGCCTGTGCCTCCGCGCTCACCCGGGCACAGGCCGTCACCGTCCCCGACGTCACGCTGAGCCCACTCTTCGACGACCGGTCGCGTGAGGTGCTGTTCGAGGCCAACGTCCGGACCGTCCGGTCGATCCCGTTGCCCGACCCCGCCACCGGCGCGGTGCTCGGCGTGCTGTCCGTCCATCACCACCGGAAGGACGGGCTCGCGGCCGTCGACACGACGCTGCTGACGGTCCTGGCCCGAGCCACCGGCCGCGCCTTGCGCTGGAACATGCTGACCGACAACGGTTTCCGCGGCCCGTGACGACGCACCCCACCGGTCACGCGCCGGGCGCGAGCGCGGTGAGGGTGCGGCGGCCGTGCTCGTCGCTGACAGCGGCGGGCAGGACGGCGATCTTGTCGAGGCCCGCGGCGGTGTAGTCGCGAATCCGTCCCCGCACGGCGTCGAGATCACCGACCAGACCGACCGCGTGAGCTGCCTCCCGGGGAAGAGCGTCGATCAACTGAGTCCGGTCGGCACCGGCGCGGGCGAGTTCGACGGCCCGGCCGTATCCGGCTTCGAGGAACATCTCGGCGTAGCCGCGCACGGTCAGACACCCGGCGATGCTGCCCAGGATCTGGGTGTACGCGGCGCCGTCGGGGTCGACCGCGGCGGGCAGCCAGGCCACCAACCGCGGCGGGGTGGTCCCGGCGGGTCGTGCGGCGACGTCGAGTTTGGCGCGTAGCCGGGCGACCTGGGCGGGGGAGACGAGATCCAGAAGCATGCGATCCGCGTACCGGGCGGCGACGGCGATCGCGCGGTCCCCGAACGCCGCCACGGTCAACTGCCCGCCAGGCGGCGGAAGCCTTGTGCCCGCAACTGCTCATCACCGGGATCGTGCAGCTGACGAGCCACCGCCTCGGCGGTCTCCGCCAGCATGGTGACGGCGTGTGCGCGCGAACGCTGGTGGATTCCTTCCACCACCCGGACGCTGGAGGTCCCCAGCGCCACCCCGGCAGGGCGCCCGGACAGCGCGGCCACCGAGCCGGTAGCCCAGCTGATCCGCCAAGCCCGCGACCGCCAGGGCCTCCTCGGGTGGCCGCTCGTCCTCCCGTCCGGCCACCACCACACCGATCTCCGCGTCCTCATTGCTCATACGCCGAGCCTGACCGCCGGACACCGTCCCAGACGAGTGGCCCGATAGTCATCATGCGAAAGAATCAGGCCACACCCGAGCGGACAGGAGTCTTCGGCGTGGCGCGGGGACGCGAGCAGGGGACGCCGCTAGCGTGGTCGGCCGTGCGTTCCCATTCGTATGACGACGTGCTGAGCGGCCCCCGCAAGCGCAAGATCCCCGAGGTTCCCGCCGAACCCGGCCTCGTGGTCGAGGATCCGGCCAGCGGATACTGCGGTGCCGTGGTGAAGATCGAGTACGGGAACGTCGTGCTCGAAGACGCCCGAGGCCGCCACCGCGTCTTCCCGCTCGCCCCCGCGGCGTTCCTCCTGGAGGGCAAGCCGGTCACACTCGTCCCGGTCAAGAACACCCGCGCACCGGTCAAGCAGGTGTCGGCGTCCGGATCGGTACGAGTGCAGGGATTGCAAGCCCGCGTCGCGCGCGACTCGCGCATCTGGGTCGAAGGCAAGCACGACGCCGAACTCGTGGAACGCGTGTGGGGACACGACCTCCGGGTCGAGGGCGTGGTCGTCGAACCACTGGACGGCGTCGACGTCCTCGCCGACCGCATCGCCGAATTCGGCACCGGCCCCGGCCGCAGGCTCGGCGTGCTGGTCGACCACCTCGTCGCGGGCAGCAAGGAATCCCGGCTGGTCGACCGGATCCGCGACGGGAACGTCCTGGTCACCGGGCACCCCTACATCGACGTCTGGGAAGCGGTGAAACCGGCCGCGGTCGGTATCCGCGCCTGGCCGCGGGTCCCGCGCGGAACCGAATGGAAGGAAGGCGTCTGTGCCGAACTCGGCTGGGGCGAACCCTATGAGGGCTGGCAACGGGTCCTCGCCGGAGTGAGCAGCTACCGCGATCTCGAGACGCCGTTGATCGGCGCCGTCGAACGGCTCATCGACTTCGTCACCGAACCGGCGTAGGCGGCCGGAATGTCCGATTCGTCCAAGGTCACGCGTCGGTCACGGCGTGTCACTTGAACGGTGCGCGCCGATGCTTTCTGAGAGCATGTGGTCATGACAGCGGCCCTCGTCTTCCTGATCCTCGGCATCGTCCTGATGATCGCCGAAGTGCTCTCCGGGGACTTCGTGCTGATCATGATCGGCGTCGGCGCGCTGTTCGGGGCCGGATCGGCCGCGCTGACCGGGAACGTCTTCATCGCCGTCGCCGTGTTCGCCGTCGCCTCGGTCGGCATGCTCGTGCTCGTGCGGCCCACTCTCAAACGCCGCTTCCTCGCCGGACCCGACGTGCGGACCAACACCGACGCGCTGATCGGCGCCCGCGCGGTCGTTCTGTCCACTGTGGATTTCGACGCCGGACAGGTCAAGATCGGCGGCGAGGTCTGGTCCGCCCGCGCGATGTCGGAGGCGCATCCGCCGATGGCGCCCGGCGTCAAGGTGACCGTGGTCGAGATCTCCGGAGCGACCGCCATCGTCGCGGAGGCACCATGAGATCCCCTCGGTGACACGCCAGGCACAGCCCAAGAAAACGGTACGAGGTAAGGGGAAACTCTCTTGACGACAATAGCGATCGTCGTGGTCGCGCTGCTCGCCCTGTTCGTGATCATCACCGTGGCCAAGGCGATCATGGTGGTGCCGCAGGCGCAGTCCGCCGTCATCGAACGGCTGGGCCGGTTCCGGACCGTGGCCTCACCGGGCCTGACCTTCCTGGTGCCGTTCCTTGACAAGGTGCGCGCCCGTATCGACCTGCGCGAACAGGTCGTCTCGTTCCCGCCGCAGCCGGTGATCACCGAGGACAACCTGACCGTCTCGATCGACACAGTCGTGTACTTCCAGGTCACCGACTCGCGCGCCGCGGTCTACGAGATCTCCAACTACATCGTAGGTGTCGAGCAGCTGACCACCACGACGCTGCGAAACGTCGTCGGTGGCATGAGCCTCGAACAGACCCTGACCTCCCGTGACTCGATCAACAGCCAGCTGCGCGGCGTCCTGGACGAGGCCACCGGCCGCTGGGGCATCCGCGTCGCCCGTGTCGAGCTGAAGGCGATCGACCCGCCACCGTCCATTCAGGACTCCATGGAGAAGCAGATGCGCGCCGACCGGGAGAAGCGCGCGATGATCCTGACGGCCGAAGGGCAGCGGGAGTCCGCGATCAAGACCGCGGAAGGGCAGAAGCAGAGCCAGATCCTCGCCGCGGAAGGGTCCAAGCAGGCCGCGATCCTCGCCGCCGAGGCGGAACGGCAGTCGCGCATCCTGCGCGCGCAGGGTGAACGTGCCGCCCGCTACCTGCAGGCGCAGGGCCAGGCGAAGGCGATCGAGAAGGTGTTCGCCGCGATCAAGGCGGGCCGCCCGACGCCCGAGGTGCTGGCGTACCAGTACCTGCAGACGCTCCCGCAGATGGCGCAGGGCGACGCGAACAAGGTCTGGATGATCCCCAGCGACTACGGCAAGGCCCTCGAAGGCTTCGCCCGCGCGCTCGGCGCTCCCGGCGACGACGGCGTGTTCCGCTACGAACCGCCCAAGGAGGACACCCCGGAGAAGCCGGAACTCGAGGACGACGAGGTCGCCGGCTGGTTCGACACCTCCAGCGACCCGAAGGTCGCCGAGGCCGTCGCGGCCGCGGAAGCGGTGGCACGCAAGGAAGTTCCGGCACTGGGCACCCCGTCCGCGCGGCCGTCGCTCCAGGCGAGCCGACCGGCCGAGCAGCCGCCGGAGGCCGCCGCGGAGCCGACCCCGCCGCCTGCCACGCCGCAGGCACCGTCGGCACCCCCGCAGTCGCTGCCGCAGCCCCAGCCGCCCGCGACGCCGCCGGGCGGGCAGTACCAGGGTCCGCCGCCGCAGACCCCGCCGCCCGGCCAGCAGTTCGGTGGCCAGGACCCGAACAGCGGCCCGTTCCCGCAGCAGGGCCCGTTCGGTGGCCCGCCGCGGCGCTGAGCTGAAGGGGACTTTCCTCCGATAACACGTGCTGAAGGGGACTTTCGTCGCATCCGATGCGAGGAAAGTCCCCTTCAGCACATCAGGAGCGCCGGTACACCGTGACGTCGTCGATATCGGCCCGCGAGCGATCGCGGAGGCCGCGGACACACAACACGGTGATCACCGCCGCGATTACAATGTACACCGAAATCGAGTACGGCGTCCCGGTCACGTGCAGCAACCAGGTCGCCAGCAACGGCGCCGGACCGCCCGCGAACACCGACGCGAGCTGATAGCCGAGCCCCGCCCCGCCGTACCGCAGATGCGTCGGGAAGCTCTCCCCGATCAGCGCCGCCTGCGGCCCGTACTGCAACGCGTGCGGCACGAACGCGAGCACCACGACGACGAAGATCGCGACGTGCCCGCCATTGGTCAGCACCGCGAAGTACGGGAACGCGATGAGCCCGGTCAGAACCGCACCCGCGAGATACACCTGTTTCCGGCCGATCCGGTCCGACAGCTGGGAAAACCACGGGATCATGGCCAGTTCGAGCGCCGCCCCGACGAGGACCGCGTTGAGCACGAACGTCTTGCTGAACTCATGCCGCGAAACCACGTACACCAGCACGTAACTGGTGAACAGGTAGAACGGCATCTGCTCGCTGAACCGCAAACCCGCCGACAGCAGGATTTCCCGCCAGTGGTGCCGCACCGCGTCCAGCACCGGGGTACGGGAGGTACGCCCCTGGAAGACCGCCGCGGCGAACATCGGCGTCTCCAGGATCTTCAGCCGGATGACCAGCCCGACCACGACCAGCAGCAGGCTCGCCAGGAACGGCAGCCGCCAGCCCCAGCTGTCGAACGCGGCGGGGGAGAGCGTCGCGGACAGCAGCGTCATCCCGCCCGTGCCGAGCACCAGCCCGACCGGGACACCGACCTGGGCGAAACTGCCGAGCAGCCCGCGTTTGCGCTGATCGCCCCATTCCATCGCGAGAAGCACCGACCCGCTCCACTCGCCGCCGATCGCGATGCCCTGGACCAGCCGCAGCAGCACCAGGATCAGCGGCGCGGCGAACCCGATCGTGGCGGTCTCTGGCAGCAGCCCGACGACGCCGGAGGAGATCCCCATCAGCAGCAGCGTGACGATCAGTGTGGCTTTCCGGCCGATCCGGTCACCCCAGTGCCCGAAGATCGCCGCGCCGACCGGGCGTGCGGCGAACCCGACGGCGTAGGTCGCGAACGACTGCATCGCCCCCGCGTAACTACTGGACGCGGGGAAGAACAGATGTGGGAAGACGAGCGCCGCCGCGGTGTTGTAGAGGAAGAAGTCGTACCACTCGATGGTGGTGCCGATCGCACTCGCCAGCGCCGCCCGCCGCACCTGGACGCGACGACCACCCGGGGATTCCGAGGCCGCCGCCGTGTGGGTGACGTCGTTGTCTCCCAAGACCATGTCCGCACACCTCCTGTGACCGATGTCACCCTATGGTGCGGGCTGGGCCTCCGTTTGACGATGACTCACCACGAAGATTTCCCGTCCGTTGTCCCCGGAGCTGAAGGACGCTTTCAGTGCGTTGGCCGTGCTGAAGGACGCCTTCAGTGCATCGAGCGCACCGAAGGCGTCCTTCAGCACATCCGGCGGTCTCAACCGCGGCGGGCAGCGGGAACGGTGGCGGCGTAGTCGGCGAGGCCGGTGGCCATTGACTGCATGAAGCGGCGCAGGTACCACTGGAAGAACCAGCGCATCCCGGGCCGGGCCAGATACGTGCCGTGCCACCGGATCCGCGTTCCGCCGCCCGGCATCTCGCACAGTTCGACGGCGGCCTGGTAGTCCCTCATCTGCGGGTTTTCCGCGCCCTCGTAAGCGAATCGGCGTCCGGGTTCGAGGGCCGTGATCCGTTCCTTGGTCACGGCCTTCCCGGTGCGGAAGGCGCGGGTCGCCCCGACGTCGTCCTGCCCGTCGGGGGAGAGGCCGTGTGACTGACCGGGTTCGAGTGCGTCCACACGCGACCATTCGGGCCAGCTCTGCGGGTCGAGCAGCAACGTCCACACCGCGGCCGGCGGTGCGGACGATTCGGCGATGACGTCGTATGACTGCATTCCAGAGTTCCTTACTTATGTTGTGCTGTCAGTAGCTGGAGAACGCAGCTCGCGGAACGCGTCCCGGAGTTCGGCCACCAGGAGATCCGGTTGTTCCAGGCCGGGAAAATGCCCACCGCGGTCCAGTTCGTGCCAGGACCGGAGATCCCGGTAGCGCCGTTCCGCCCAGCGGCGGGCGGTCGGCCAGGGGTCGGCGGGGAACAGCGAGCAGGCGGTGGGGACGGTGACGGGCCGGGCGTTCTCCTCCTCCGCGCTGCGCGGTACCCACCGCATCGCCTCCCAGTACCACCGGGCGGTCGAGGCGCCGGTGCCGGTCAGCCAGTAGAGCGCGATGGTGTCGACCTGCTTCGCCACGCTCATGCGGCTCCCGGCTTCGGGCCGGTTGTCGCCGTAGGCGGCGAACTTCTCCCCGAGCCACGCGGCCAGCCCGGCCGGTGAGTCGAGCAGGGCGTACCCGATCGTCTGGGGACGCGTGCTCATCTGCGTCCCGAAGCCGTAGCCGTCCATCAGATGCAGATCACGGCGGTCCAGCAGCCGTTGTTCGGCCGGATCCGGGGAGATCCGGTCCTCCGGCAGGGGAGACGCCAAGGGCATCGTCAGGTGCAGGCCCGTGACCCGCTCGGGAACCAGACGTGCCAGCTCGGTGCTCACCTGAGCGCCCCAATCCCCGCCGTGTGCACCGAATCGCGGGTAGCCGAGCACGGTCATCAACCCGGCCCAAGCCCGGGCGGTGCGGCCCGGGTGCCAGCCCTGTTCGCGGGGCCGGTCGCTGAACCCGAACCCCGGCAGTGCCGGAACGACCACGTGGAAGGCGTCGGCCGCGGAACCGCCGTGCGCGACCGGATCGGTCAACGGCCCGAGAACGTCCTCGAATTCGAGCACCGAGCCCGGCCAGCCGTGCGTCAGCAGCAGCGGCATCGCCGCCGGCTCCGGCGAGCGGACATGCCAGAACGCGATACCCAATCCGTCAAGACTCGCCCGGTAGTGCGGGATCGCGTTCCACTGGGCTTCTTTCGCGCGCCAGTCGTGTTCTCGCCACGCATCGAGCAACGTCTCCAGCCGCCGCAGTTCGAGTCCTTGCGTCGCGTCCGGCACGGTCTCCGGTTCGGGGAGCCGGACCCGCTCCAGGCGGGCACGCAGATCGGCCAGGTCCTGCTCGGGGATGTGAATGGCGTAGGGCTCGATCTCGGCCACCGGCTCCGCGATGGGAGAGACGTCGTTCATGGGACCAACACTAAGTACGGGTGATCGCGGTGCCCATGTGTGAGATTGCGGCGCCGCGATCAGGAATTGCGATAGACCGAGGGACGCGCCCCGGTGTGCCGCAGAAACGCGGCCGACAGTGCGCCGGGACTGGCGAAGCCACACCGTACCGCGATCTGGGCGATCGCGAGGTCGGTGTCGTGCAGCAGCCGCTTCGCCTCCTCGATCCGCAGCCGGGAGAGGTAGCGGTACGGCGTCACGCCGGTCGCGTCCTTGAAGACGCGGACGAGGTGGAAGACGCTGAGGTGGACTTCGTCGGCGATGTCGGCCAACGTGATCGGATCGGCGAGCCGATCACGCATCACCGCGACGGCCGCGCGAATTCGCGTGTCCTCCCGCGTCATCGCCTGCGGAGCCGACGGCCGTGCATGACGGGTGAGCAGGTGCATGGTCAGGAAGGCGGCCGCCGACTCGGCGTACAGATCGTCGGGCTCGCCCAGGAACCCGACCGTCCGGACCATTTCCTCGATCAGCGGGTCGCCCGCGGCGACGGACGCGGCCATGGCCTCGTAGTCCACTGTGTAGCCACCCAGTTGCGCCGCGACCGTCTCGACCGTGTCACGTGGGATGTGGACCTGAATGCTGCGCATCGCGTCGTCGCCGCGATATCCATTGAGGACGGACCGGCCGGGGACTTTCAGTTCGAGCTGCCCCGGTGTCCACAGTGAACGGCGCGCGCGGCCACCGTCCCGCGTCTCCATCACGGCCTGCCCCGCGACCGGCAGCACCAGGTGCAGATCCGCGATGGCGGGCAACTGCATGTCCTCGGCGACCGAGACATGCTCGAACCGCTGCACGAGCAGCGACTGCCAGCCCGTGTCCTGCCAGCTGCAGTACGTCCGGCGAACGTAGCGATCCATGTCGAAGCCGACGTAGGGCTGGAGGTCGAACCGCGCGGAATCGAACACCATGCCGTCAAGATTACCGACCGCCCGCCGCGGTACCGCTTCGTTTCGCCTGATCGAGCCGCTGAGTTGCCTCATCGGCCCCCGCGTGGGCGGATCATCGCGACCGGTAGCTTCGCTACGCACTGCTGACCTTCGCGAACACCATGGCCGCCGGACGGCGCGGCCGGGACGGGAGCCTGTCGTGACCACCGCACTGATCATCGGTGACCTCCAGCGAGGCATCACCGGCGGCTACCCGTTCGCCAGGGAAGTCCTGCCGCCGCTCACCGAACTGCTCCCGCGCGCCCGCGCGGCCGGTGCACTCGTGGTGTTCGTGCGCTTCGCTGTGCGGGGCAACGGCACGGACCTGCCGCCGGGCAACGCGATGTTCCGGAGCTTCTACGAAGCCGGCGACGACTTTCACCAGGGATCGGCCGGAACCGAGATCGATCTGCCGGTCGCCGACGAGGACGTCGTCGTGCTGAAACGCCGCGCCAGCGCGTTCGCCGGCACCGATCTCGACCTCGTGCTCCGGTCCAACGGCGTGGACACCCTCGTGATCGCGGGCGTCGCGACCAGCGCGATGGTGGCCGCGACGTGCTACGACGCCGCGGATCGCGACTACCGGGTGACCGTGCTGCGGGACGGATGTGCCGACGGTGATCAGGCGACGCACGACTTCTTCATGGACAAGGTCTTCCCCAGCCGGGGATTCGAGGTCGTGTCCTGCGCCGAGTGGTCTCTCGGCTGAGGGCGGCGCGTTCGCACTTGACGCGTAGGAAATCTCCTACTTATTGTGGCAGGCATGAACATCAGCCATGTCCAGTTCCTCACCGTCCCGGTCGCCGACCACGCCAAGGCGCGCGACTTCTACGTCGGCACGCTCGGGTTCGAGCTGCTCCTCGACCATCGTGGCCCGCACGGCCAGTTCGTCATGGTGGCCCCGAAGGGCGCGCAGACGGGGCTCGTCCTCGTCGACTACCAGGTCGGCGGCCTCGACCTCGTCGGCCCGCTGCACATCCAGCTGCACACCGGCGACGTCGACGCGGATGTCGCCGAGCTGCGGGATGCCGGCGTCGAGGTCGAGGACCCGCAGAAGATGCCGTGGGGCAGGGCGACATCGATCAAGGACCTCGACGGAAACGCGATCAGCCTGCTGGAGCCGTCCGAGTTCGGGAACCGGCCGCGCTAGTGCCGGTCCACGACGACGTCTTCGCCGCGCTGGCGAACCCGGCCCGGCGCGAGGTGCTGCGCCTGCTGCTCGACGGTCCGATGGCCGCCGGGCAGCTCGCCGAGCGCTTCGACATGCGCCGTCCGAGCCTGTCCGAGCACCTTCGTGTCCTGCGGGAGGCCGGCCTGGTGACCGAACAGCGACAGGGCCGCAACCGCGTGTACTCGCTCGACGCCGGTCCACTCGAAGAGGTTTCGGCCTGGCTCACCCCGTATGAACGTTTCTGGCGGGCGAAACTCGCCAACCTGCGTGACCTGCTGGACGAGGAGGACCTGTGACCGGACCCGCCGGCAACGACGAGGATCCGACGGCGATCCATGTCGATCAGTTCCTGCCGCATCCGGCGCGCAAGGTGTGGCGCGCGCTCACCGAACCGGCGCTGCTCGAACGCTGGACCAATATGCCCAACGACATCAAACCCGTTGTGGGACACCGGTTCGAGCTGATCGCCGAGCCGGTTCCCGCCGCCGGGTTCGCCGGCGGGCCGGTGGCGTGCGAGGTGCTGGAGGCCGATCCCGAACGCGTGCTCAGCATCCGCTGGGGTCCACAGTGGACTGTGACGTGGCGGCTCGTGCCGGAGGGGCGCGGGACCCGGCTGCTGCTGACCCACGAGGGGTTCGACCCGGACGACGAGTTCCAGCGGATCTCCCGGCGGATCATGGGCGGGGGCTGGCGTTCGCACGTCCCGAAGGCCCTCGCCCGCCTGCTGGACGCGCTGCCCGATTGAGCAGGTCTACCATCGACGCTCGTGACGGATGCGAAACCGCTGCGCGCCGATGCCAGGCGTAACCGGGCCCGGGTACTCGAAGCCGCGGAGAGCGTGTTCGCCGCCAAGGGAACCGGTGCCCCGACCGAGGAGGTCGCCCGCGCGGCCGGGGTCGGGATCGGCACCGTGTTCCGGCATTTCCCGACCAAGGAAGCGTTGCTGGAGGCCGTGCTCTACGCGCGGCTGAACCGGTTCGTGGACGAGGCCGAGGCAGTCGTGGCGGCGAATTCCGCGGATCCGGGTGGCGCTTTCTTCGATTTCCTTACCAGCTGGATTGAAATGGCGAGCGCCAAGAATGCCTATTTCGAGGCGCTCACCGCGGCCGGCGTCACGGTGCCCACGACCGGATCGGTCGTGGGCATCCGGCTCGTCCACGCGCTGGGCGTCATCCTGCGGCGCGCGCAGGAAGCCGGCGCGGTGCGGGCCGACCTGCACACCGACGAGCTGATCCCGGTCATCATCGGCACCGCGAAGGCGGCCGAACACGTCGGCGCGGACCGGGAACTGCGGTGCCGCACCGTGAAGATCATGTTCGACGGCCTTCGCCCGGCTCGTCACTGACCTTCCGGGACCGCCGCCGCGCCGAAGGGTTCGAGGCGCGGCCGCTTCGGGCTGAGCGTGTCGCCCGAGGATTCGCCGCGCAGCCTGCGCCGCAGCCACGGCACCGCGTGTTCCTTGCTCCACTGGAGGTTCTGGCTCCGTCGTTCCTGGGGACTGAGGACGACACGGGGGCCGAGCGTGGCGGGCGTGAGCCGGTGCGGCGCGCCCAGCGCGTCGAGGACCGCGATGGCGATCTCGGTGTGTCCCAGCGCGTTGAGGTGGAGGCGGTCGGGTGCCCACAGCCGCCGGTCGCGCAGCTGCCGCATCGCCCACATGTCCACGAGCAGCGCGTCGTGCCGTGCGGCGATTCCACGCACGAATTCGTTGTAGATCGCCACCCGGCCCCGGATCTTGCGGAAGAGCGCGTCCTCGACACCGTCCACTCCGGTGAACAGCACGACCCGGGCGCCGCTGGCGCGCAGCCGTCCGACGGCCTGCTCGTAGGACTCGGCCAGCGCGTCGATGTCGACCTTCGGCCGCATCAGATCGTTCCCGCCCGCGTAGAGCGTCACCAGATCGGGACCGAGGTCGAGTGCGGGCCGGAGCTGCTCGGCGAGCACCTGCCTCAGGAGCTTGCCGCGGATCGCGAGGTTGGCGTACCGGAAGCCCGGCTCGTGGGCGGCGAGTTGTTCCGCGACACGGTCGGCCCAGCCGCGGACGCCGTTCGGCGCCGCGGGATCGTCGTCGCCGACGCCCTCGGTGAAAGAGTCACCTAAACAAACTAAGCGGTTGCTCACCACGGCAGTCTATGCGGCGGCCCGCACGCCTCGCCGGGGGAGGTGGTCACGCGCTGAGACGCCGGGCGCGATGTTCGGCGACGTGCACCCGTGTCGCGCAGCGGGCCGTGCAATACCGGCGGCGGCCGTTACGCGAGACGTCCACATAGGCCGTTCCGCAGCCCTCGCGAGCGCAGACGCCGAGCCGCTCGGGATCCTCGCAGACCAGATGGGCCAGGCCGCCCGCGGTGAACGCGCGGACCCGGCTCACCGGATCGGCGTGCTCGCTGGCGTAGTGCAGATGGGGCGGTTTGCCGTCGTGGCGGGAGATGTACGGACGGCAGGCCGCGGTCGCGAGCAGCGCGTTCACCAGGTCGACGCGGTCATCGGGAGCGGCGGCGAAAACGGGCAGCAGCCGCTCGCCCCACTCGAGGATTCGCGCCGTCTCGTCGGCCGTCGGCGGCGCCGGTGTCATCCCACGGTCCAGTACGAGCGCGCGGGCCTCGTCATCGGCGCCCCGCGCGGCGAAGTTCGCCAGGTCGGCGGCCAGCTGCGCGGCGGGCCCACCGTAAGGGTTGAAATGCACAAACTCATTACATCACGATCGGGGTATGAACGAGAACAGGTGTCCCCGGTGTGGTTGGCCACTCGCGGAACTCCCGGCGCGCCAGTCGGTTTCGCAGGGCAGCGTCGACTACACGCGCTGTTTCTGTGGAAGCTGGCTGGTGCGGGTCGACGGCTGGGTCGTCGGTGCCACGCGGCCGTCGCCGTAGCCGGACAATGGCGGCTTCGGGAAAGGGCGCGGCGCACTCACTCGTCGTGCCTCCACTGTGGACAGTGTGCTCGGCGCGTCACGCCGGCGCGACGTGACCGAGAAGCGCCACCAGTGGTTACGTGCCGGGTGTTGCCACCTGTTTCACCTGACCGGCGGCTGACGCCACACCGGCCGACGTCGTCAGATGGGCAGCATGAACCGAACCCGTCTCGGTGCGGCACTGGCCGCCCTTCCGCTGGCGGCCAGCCTGTTCATGACTGGCGGCAGCGCACTCGCCACCAACGGTCTCATCTACGTGTGCCAGAGCGCGTCGACGCTGGGGAGCGGCCCGTCCTTCCCGGCTGTCATAGGTAACAGCTGCACTGGTACGCCGGACTCGGGTATGGGGGTGATCGTCGACAAGCTCGACCGGATCAACTACTCGTGCTCCGTGGTTCAGGGTGTGGGAACCCAAGGCGTGCTGATCGTGCACGGGAACCACTGCCGGGCCGGCTGACCGGCCGGTGCCGCCGACGGTCAGTCCCGGCTCGCGCTGCCGATGATGATGGGCCGCACCGTGAGCAGGCCGAGTGGCAGCGTCGAGTGTTCGAGCCGCTCGACGGTCAGCGGGGAGTCGCGCAGGATCCGCTCGGTGCGCCGGTTCGGGTAACAGCCGGCCGCGAAGTAGCGGTGCGGCACTTCCAGCGCGTCCTGCACGGCTCCGATGAGGCTGCCGTCCGCGCCCCGGACGTGCTCGATGAACAGATACCGGCCACCAGGACGCAGCACGCGGTGGATCTCCGCGAGCGCCCGGACCGGGCTCGGGACGGTGCAGTGCACGTACGTACCGACGACCGTGTCGAAGGATTCGTCCGGAAACGGCAGGTTCTCGGCGCCGGCTTCGGTGAGTTCCCACGCGCCGACCGGTGGCGGGCTCGCCGCCAGCTTCCCGCGCAGGTGCCGCCGCATGTGCGGGCTGGGTTCGGTGACGATCAGCTCCGACACCGCATCGGTGTAGTGCGGCAGGTTGTAGCCGCTTCCCGCGCCGATCTCGCAGGTGCGGCCCCGGGCGTCCGCCAGCAGCTCCCGCCGCGTCTCGCTGTGTCCGGCGCGCTCGGAGAGTCCCATGAGGATGGGGTAGTAGAAGCCGAACATCCGCTCGTTGAGGCCCCAGGGATCACGCATGTCCCCACGCTACCCGCGGTCGGTCCGGTATCCGTGGTTCCCGGTATGGCGAGCCAGGACGTCGCGGGCGATCTCGGCCAGGCGCCGGCCGCTGACCTGGTGGGCGATGCGCATTCGCCGGAACGCCTCGTCGAGACTGATGCCGTGCGCCTCGGCCAGGACTTCCGCGGCGACGGCGTCGATGTTCTTGTCGTTCGCGTCGAAGTCGATGACGAAGTCGGTATCGAGGTCGGCACGGAGCACCACCGACGCCATTTCGGCGAACGCCTCGGCGTCCGCGATCGTGGCGGCGGACGGGACATGACCGGATCGCCGATAGCAGGTCAAGGTTCCCATGACCCTGTCGGCGGTCTGGAGGGGAAACGCGAAGACCCCCGCGATGCCGAGTTCGGAAGCCGCGTCGGTGTAGTCGGGCCAGGAGATGCCGTGGGCCGACAGATCGGACATGAGGACCGGCTTCCCGGTGAGGAACGCGGCGACCGAGGGCCCTTCGCCGGCGGCCAGTTGTAGTTCCTCCGCATACCCTGCCCACTCCTCGCTGGCGGCGAGCCGATGGTGTGACCACCTCGACGCGCGCAGGGTGACGGCGACCGCGTCGATCCCCGGGAGCTCCTCCGCCGCGGCGGCGCAGACGGCGGCCGCGCAACCGCCGCGCCGTGCCTCCCGCGCGGCGTGGACGATGCGGTGCCACAGCACGTCTCGGTGGGTCGAAACGGCCCGTGCGGAGGCGAGCGCGCGGTCGTAGCGCGCGGCGGCCAGCGCCGCGCGCCGCAGTACCGCCGATGGCTGCTGCAACTCTGCGGCCAGAGCCACCGCGTTGCCGTCCGTGAAAAGGTCTTGCACCGCCGTGATGTCCTCGACGTGGTGCAGGGCCCCGACGACGTGCCCGTCGTTGTCGGTCAGGGGAGAGTTGACCGGGCCCCACGTCTTGGTCCGGAACACCCCCGGATTGCGGGAATCGGGGATGTCGTAGCGTTGCACCCCCATGTCGTGCGCCGTGCTTCGCCGGAGCACCCGCTCCAGCGAAGCACTCAGATTGCGTACCCCGGTGGCATCGGGGTCTGCGGGGTTGTCCGGGAACGCGTCGAACATGAACGCGCCGATCAGCTCCTCGGGCGAACGCCCGGTGGCACCCAAGTACGCCGGATTGGCGGCCTGGATCCGCAGATTCGCGTCGAGGACGAGATAGGGCGCGGCGGTCACCCCGAACAAGGCGCTGTCGGCCACCGACCTCAAAGCCTCGTGCACGACTCTCACCTCGCATACCGCACGGCCGTCAGGTATCCAAGATAGCGTCAGAGGTCCAGTGCGCCCGCGGCGTTGTCCTTCCACTGGTCCACCCGCCGGATGTACTCGTAGAGCGCGCGGCTGCCGCGGACCCACCGGCCCTGGTCGGCGATGGCGAGATCGTCCGCCCCGGCCCGCCGGGCCTCGGTCGCGAACCCGGAGCGCAGCGAGTGCCCGGTCACCGCGTAGGGCAGCCCGGCGCGTACCCCCGCGCGGCCGAGGATCTGGTTGACACCGGCAGTGGTCAGCGCCTGCGTGCCGACGTTGCCGTGCCGGTCGATCCGGCGGAACGCGGGACCCGGCTCGTCGCGGCCGAGTTCCGCGGCCGCGAGCCAGGCCCGCCACGCGCGCACCGG
The DNA here is from genome assembly GCF_042739735.1 of Amycolatopsis sp. NPDC059027. Classification (NCBI taxonomy): domain Bacteria; kingdom Bacillati; phylum Actinomycetota; class Actinomycetes; order Pseudonocardiales; family Pseudonocardiaceae; genus Amycolatopsis; species Amycolatopsis sp. NPDC059027. The sequence goes on from NZ_JBHYIK010000017.1 coordinate 21,019, forward strand.
ATCGGTTTCGGGATGCTCGCGGCGGGGGACCACCATGTCGCCGATGCTCTTGCCGTGCCGGACCGTGACGGCCAGGCCGCGGTCGTCGGGCTGGACGACGTCGGTGACGAGCAGATTCACCAGATCCGAACTGCGAGCGGCGATCGGGAACCCGATGAGCAGCATCGCCCGGTCGCGGAGCCCGGCGACGGTGTCCGGGCAGGCCCGCGACATCGCCCGCAGATCGGCGAGGGTGACCATGGTCGCCTTGCCCCTGCCCCGGCGGACACCCTGCTGCGCGAGACGCTGGCGATAGCCCTTCAGCGCACGCCACGCGGCCCGGCTGGCCTCGGCGTCGACGGTCACCTGGTGCTGACGCAGCCCGGCGAGCGCGCCGGTGAGCCGCCGTTCGATGGTCGCGGGAGCGGCGGGCGCCGCGCGTTCGGGTACCGCGGGATCGGCACGCTCGCCCGGACGTAGTGTGCGCCCGCGCTCCAGCCACACCACGAACCCGGTCAGCGCGCCGATCGAACCCGACAGCAGCGGGATGCCGAGTTCGGCGGTGTAGTCCTCCCACACCTGCCAATCCTGCGCGTACGCCTTGAGCGTGTTGGCAGGCCGCTGAGTCTCGACGTGCTGGGCCGCCGCCTGATCGAGCCGCGCCAGCCGTTCCGACGGGGTCGCCGCGTCGAGCGCGGCCGGACGCGTCACCGGCTCGAGGTCCACGGGCTGCCCAGTCACTTCGCCGACCTTAGCTCAGCGGTCGGTGGGCAGATAACCGCCGAGGACGTCCGCCTCCGCGCGAAGCCGATCGGCGTCGTCGCCGCGGCCGAGCCGCTCGTACTCGGCGGCGGAGGCCGTACGCTCGCCGACCTCCCGCGCGACGATCTCACGCACGTCGTCTTCGGTCAGGTGACGCCGCTCGACCTCGGCGGCGCCGAGGCCCACCGCCGCACCGGCGACGTGCTCGCCGCTGACCTTCTGGGACTGCTCGACGGGGACGGCTTCGGCGTTCTCGATGGCTGCCAGGGCCGAGCGGAGCGCCGCGATGGCGACCCGGTCCCGGTCCTTGATGGCGGCTGTCAGACCACGCCTGAGCTCGGTACGCATAGGAGAAAGCTAACCGACCCCGGCGAGAGCGTCGAATCGTTTCCCCGGAAGTGTCCACTAAGGAGGGTGTATCCGACGGTGCTGGTTTTGGAGCACGTGCTCTGTTATGGTTCCCGCATGGCCCGCCCTCGCGTTCACGACCTGCATCAGGTGCTCGACACCGCCGAGCGACTGGTCGCCGAGATCGGTGCGGGGAAGGTCACCGTGCGGACGCTCGCGGCGGCCGCCGGTGTGCCGAACGGCACGATCTACCACGCCTTCGGCTCGATCAGTGCGTTGCTGGGCCAGGTCTGGCTGCGCGCGGCCACCGATTTCCTCGACCTGCAGACCGAACTGGTCGAAGCGGCTCTCGGCGACGCCGGGGACAGCGCGGCCGCGGTGGTCGCGGCCGCCGACACCGCCGCCGTGTTCGCGCTCCGGCGCCCGGCCGCGGCCCGGATGCTGCTCACCGTCAAAAAGGACGACCTGCTCGGCCCGCAGCTGCCTGCCGAAATCGCCGATGCCTTGCTGGCACTGGACAAGAGGGTCGTGGCGCTGCTCGTCCGGCTGACCCACCTGCGCTGGGGACGTCGCGACGGCGCCGCCGTCGAGGTGCTCACCACCTGCGTGGTCGACCTGCCCACGGCCTTGTTCCGGCGGGCACTGACCGGCCCCCTGGACAGGCCGGCGCCGATCGGCGCCGACGCACGGGAACGGCTCGCCGCCGCCGTCCGCGCGGTGCTCTCCGTCCCGCCACCGCCCCGTACCCACCCCGCCAGACCGACCACAAAGGACTGACCGTGCCGGAACTACGCAACCAGGGCCCCGTTTTCGTGCTCGACCTCGGGGACGACGAGAACCGCTTCTCCCCGGAGTGGCTCAAGACCGTCCACTCGCTACTCGACACCGTCGCCGACAGCACCGACCCCGCCGCGCTGGTCACCACCGGCGGCGGCAGGTTCTACTCCAACGGGCTCGACCTGGAGTGGCTGATGGGCCACGGCGACCAGGCGGAGAGCTACCTCGCCGAGGTGAACGAGTTGTTCGCCCGCGTGCTCACCCTCGGCGTCCCGACCGTGGCCGCGATCAACGGTCACGCCTTCGCAGCGGGCGCGATGCTCGCCCTGGCACACGATTTCCGCGTGATGCGGGCCGACCGGGGCTACTTCTGTCTTCCCGAAGTCGATATCACCATCCCCTTCACCCCGGCGATGGCCGCGCTCATCCAGAGCAAGCTCACCCCGGCCGCCGCGATCGAGTCGATGACCACCGGACGGCGCTTCGGTGGTCCCGATGCCAGGGAGCTCGGCCTGATCGACGCCACCGCCGAGGCGGCCGAACTGGTCGAGACCGCCACGGAGCGCGTCCGCGCGCTGGCGGGCAAGGACCGCGGCACCCTCGCCGCCATCAAGTCCACGATGTTCGCCGCCGCGCTGGCCGAACTCCGGGCCCCGGTGGCGAAACCCGTCGGCTGACGCGTCTGGGGGTGGGACGCATCGGCAG
>NZ_JBHYIK010000017.1:23599-24289 GCF_042739735.1 Amycolatopsis sp. NPDC059027
CTCTTTTGGCCCCGCGCGCGGGGGCTCTCCGCGGGCCCGGGGTCTCCACCCCGGGGGGCGGGGGGGGGGGGGGGGGGCCGCCCGCCCCCCCCCCCCCCCCCCAGACTGTGGTTGGCCTGGAAACCGGCACGGCGACCAGCGCAGCAGTGACTGCCACCCCGGCCCGCCGGATACAATCGCCGGTTCCAGCGGTACCCCTGTCAGGAATCGAACCTGAACCCCGGCAGGCGCGCTGCCGCGCTCTTTCCGTTGAGCTACGGGGGTGCGGGAAAAGAGAAAACCGGTACGCCACGAAAAAGCCGCCCTGACGGTTTCCCGTGGGCGGCTCCTGACGTGCTGGGTAATTCAGCTCATCGGGAGTCCGCCCTGCCTACCTGCGAGAACGTGCGCTGACAGCGGCAGTGTGCCGGGCGCGGGAAACCGTGCCAAGCCGGGTGCTGCCCGTTGTCCGTCATGACGACCTTTCGTTCTCGGTGTGGCTGTCATTCTGGAGGCGGGCAGAGGGACGGTCAACGCATTATCGCTCGCCGGTCCGTCCGGGGCAGCGATGCCGGTGTTGGGGGGTGGGGGGGGGGGTGGTTGTGGGGGGAGACGGGGGGCGGGGGGTGTGGGGGGGGTTGCGGGGGCGGCGGGGGGTAGCGCGACTCCGTCTCGTTCCTGGTGGCCCGGCCGCCCGGTTCCACTGTGGAC
>NZ_JBHYIK010000017.1:24299-133961 GCF_042739735.1 Amycolatopsis sp. NPDC059027
CGAACGCTCCGTTGCCGACGATGAACGTCTCGAACGGAGCGTTCGCGACACCACCCCGGAGTGACGCAGGCCACTCCGGCCGGAGAACCGATGCGGCCATCGCCCACGTCTTGCTCGATGCCGGAGGGGATCCGGCAGGCGAAACTCGAGGAGTGACCAATGCGTATGGTCAGTACGGCGGAAACGGCGCCCACGGAATATGCCAGGGCGGTCACCGCCACCGGACTGAAGGTCAGGGCGGGCCGCCGGATGGCGGTCGACGGGCTGGACCTCGCGTTGGGCAACGGCGTCCACGGCCTGCTGGGGCCGAACGGCGCGGGCAAGACGACGCTGATCAGGTCGCTCGCGACCGTGCTGCCGCCCGCCGCCGGAACGCTGGAACTGCTCGGCAGGCCCGCCGGCCGGGACATGCGCGAGACCCGCCGGAGGATCGGGTACCTCCCGCAGGACTTCGGCTTCTACCGGCAGTTCACCGTACGCGAGTTCGTCACGTACCTGGCCTGGCTGAAGGAGATGTCCAAGGTGGACATTCCGGCCGCGGTGCAGCGGGCCATCGAGATGGTCGGGCTCGCCGATCGCGCAGGGGACCGGATGAAGACGCTGTCGGGAGGCATGCTGCGCCGCGCGGGGATCGCGCAGGCGATCGTCAACAGCCCGGACCTGTTGCTGCTCGACGAACCGACTGTCGGCCTCGACCCGGCACAGCGGGTCGAATTCCGGGCCCTGCTGCGGGAACTGGCCGACGACACCTGCGTCGTCGTCTCGACGCATCTCGTCGAGGATGTCGCCGCCGCGTGCACCGACGTCGTGCTCATCGAGTCCGGACGCCTGGTGTGGCAGGGCAGCGCCGCGGACCTGGCCGCGGCCGGTGGCGCGGACGACGTCGGCGACAGCCCGACCGAGCGAGGCTATTCGGCGTTGCTGGCCCGCCGCACGAGCACGAAGGGAACGGGCTGGTGAGCGCGCGAGTACTCGGTATCGAACTGCGCCGGTCGATCGCGCCGCTGACCGCGGTCGTGGTGCTGGGCCTCGGTGTCGCGGTGGTGCAGCTGATGTTCCGCGAGGGCCCGACGTTCGCCCAGTGGACCACGTTCTCCGGTATGCAGCGCTACGCCCTCGAATTCCTGGTCCCGGTGGCCCTCGGCGCGGGTGCCTGGCAGGGACGCCGGGAACGCCGGTCCGGGATGAGCGAGCTGACCTCGACCGTCTCCCGCCCGGCCTGGCAGCGGTTCCTGCCCGTCTCCGGCGCGATGGCGATCGCGGTCGTGGCGGGCTATCTGGTGGTGCTCGCCGTCGGCGCTGTCCAGGTCGTCGGCAACGCCACCTACCACCATCTCGGCTGGCTGCCGATCCCGTTGGTGGGTGCGCTGGCGCTGGTCGCGGCGAGCTGGCTCGGGCTGGGGATCGGCACGCTGCTGCCCTCGACGCTCACCGCGCCGGTGCTCACCGTCGGCGCCCTCATGGGCCTGATCGCCTTGCGGGTCAACGGCACCGGCAAGGAGGTCCTGCTGGGACCGGAGCTGAACGGCCTCGTCGACACGTTCACCGTGCCGGCGCCGCGGGTCACCATCGCCCAGGTGATCTGGTTCGCGGCGGTGGCGGTCGCGGGCATCGTGCTGGCCACGGCTCCCGGACGTCGGCGGCTCCTGGCCGTGCTGCCGATCGCGGCCGGCCTCGCGGTGGCACTGCCGTTGATCCCGGCGACGCAGGACACGCGGTATGTCGCCGACGCGGCGGCGGCCGAACCGGTCTGCACCTCCGACGCGCCCCGCGTCTGCGTCACCAAGGCCCACGCCAACGCGCTCGGCGACCTCACCGGCCCCGCCAGGGACGCGCTGCGGTTGCTGGCACCGCTGGCCGCCGCGCCGGCCTCGGTCGCGGAGAGCCCGCGGGACAAGCTCCTGGACCGGCCGGTGAAACCCCAGCCGTCCGATGTGGACCTCATCCAGCTGTGGTCCTACGACCTGGACGACCAGTCACATCCGAAAAAGGCCGGGGAGGAACTGACGATCGAGCTTCTCCGGGGTGCCGGGACCACGCAGTGTGACTACCTTCCCTCGATGGCGAACGGGGTGGAGCTGGAGCGATATCACCGGGCGCGCGACGCACGGGATCTCGCGGCCGCGATGCTGGTCGGGAAGCCGCTCACCACCTTCGGGTCGCTCGCCAAGCAGGAATGGCCCACGCTGCACGCTCTTCCGGCCGACGAACAGCTGAGGCGGGTCAGCGCGTTCCGGGTGGCGAGCCTGTCCTGCGAAGGTGATCTGGTGGACATCCTCACCCACGGCGGTGCCCGATGAGATGGCTGACGCTTTACCTGCGCTCTCGCCGTGTCCCCGCCGCCGGTGGTGCGATCCTGGTCGCGGTATGCGTCTTCTGGGGACTCAACGTCGTGACGAACTCCGCGCTGGCGCAGCTCTTCGGCGTGCTGGCCGTCGCGCTGTGCACGTCGGCGGCCGCGGCGAGTCTGGGAAGTGCCGACCCGGACCTGGACCGGACCGCCGCGATCGCGTGGCCACCCCGGCGCGCGGCGCACGTCGTCGCGATCGGCGTCGTGTCGGCACTTCTGGTACTGGTTACACAGGCGAGTGACAATCCACTCGGCTCGACCGAAACGGTGCTGCGCGCGGCGGCCGGGTTGACCGGGCTCACGGCGCTCGGCGTGACGCTCTTCGGTGCGCAACTGGGGTGGGTACTGCCCACGACGCAGGCTATCGTCGCGATGGCGGTGTTCTTCTCCAGCAAAGAGAAATCCGTTTCGCAGCAGGTGTTCTCGTGGCCGTTCCAGCCCGACGGCACCACCGCGGCCACGGTCACCGCCGTGGTGCTCGCCGTCGCCGGCCTCGTCGTGCACGCCGTGTTCGGGAGCAAACGAGTACGCACTCGTCAGTAGTACGCGACGGCGTTGCTTTTGCCGCCTGGCGAAAGTCCTTATACGCTCCGGAAATGGACGTTCTCGGCAGCAGAACCGCGCTCACTTGATCGGGTGATCACAGTCCGCGGACCACGAGGGAGCGCATGACGGGCACAGCAGGGAAGACCCGCCGGAGCATCGCACTCGCCGCCGCGATGGTGGTCGGTCCGGTCGTGACGCTCACGGCCGGACCGGTCTCCGCCGCACTACCGAAAAGCCAGGAAATCGCCGCGTCACTGCGTGCGGGAACCTTGGGCTCCTCCCACGGTGTCCACGACATCTGTCAGGCCGAAGTGGACGGTCGGACGATCGACCTCGGCTGTCACGCCCAGCTGGTCGGCTCGGGCCGGGCCGAGGCGGGCCCGCTGACCACGTCGGCGCCTGCCGGATACGGGCCCGCCGAGCTGAACACGGCGTACCGTCTCCCGCCGCTGACCACCGGCCCCGCCGCCACCGTCGCGATCGTCGGCGTCGGGGCGTATCCGGCGCTGGAAGCCGACCTCGGCAAATACCGCGCCCAGTACGGACTACCGAAGTGCGACACCGCGAACGGCTGCCTCACGGTCACCGACTTCAAGGGTGGCCCACCGCTGCAGCCGTCCCCCGGCTACGCGCAGGTCGAGGAGAGTTACGCCGCGGAGACCGCGCTGGACATCGACATGGCCAGCGCCGCGTGCCCTACCTGCAAACTGGTGATGGTGCAGATCCCGCTCGACATCGGGCGCCTGCTCAGCGCGGCGGCGCTGGGCCTGCCCGCCGCGCTGGCCGACGATTTCGGCAGTGCGGTCACCCACGCGGCGAAGCTCGGCGCCGGTGCGGTGAGCATGAGCTACGGTCTGCCGACCGGGTTGCAGGCCGAGTACGTCGGCACCGGCGCCCCGGCGAAGGCACTGCACCATCCCGGGATGGCTGTCGTCGCGTCCTCGGGCGACAAGGGCTACAACGGGGACAAGCAGTTGTGGCCCGCCCAGCTGCCGTGGGTGACGGCCGCGGGCGGGGTCAGTCTCAAGACCGGTGACCACGGGGCCGTCACGATGTCCGCGTGGGGCGGGAAGTTCGTGCCCAAGGGCGCCAAGGAACCCAAGTGGGTCGGCGCCGGGAGCGGGTGCGCGCCGGGCCTGCCGCCCGCGATCGGGCAGCCCGCCTCGGTTTCGGTGCACTGCGGGAACCACCGCGCGGTCGCCGACATCTCGGCCGACGCCGATCCGCTGACCGGCGTCGCGGTCTACGACTCGTACACGCCGCATTCCGGTACCGGCGGTGGCTGGCTCACCGCCGGCGGCACGAGCGCCGCGGCGCCGTACCTCGCCGGGCTGTACGCGCGGGGCGGTCACCTGGCCGCCGTCGACGGTCCCAACACGCTCTACCGGGCGCCCGCGGGGACAATCCAGGACGTCGCGGGTGGCGGCAACGCTCAGGACGGTGCCGCCGCGTGCAAGGTCGCGAAGGAACTGTGCCTGGGCGGTACGGGCTGGGACGGGCCGACTGGGCTCGGCGTCCCGAACGGTCTCGGCGCCTTCTGAACCACGCGCTGCGATGAGCCTTCCTTGCCGCGCTCGAGGACTCGTAAGCCGTCTTCGGCCTCATCGGTCCCGCGCCGCCGCGTCTCGCAAGCGCAGTTGGTCGCGGCGGCGGATCAGAGAGGCGATCTCGGCGGTGTTGCCCGCCAGCTCGACGGCTTTGTCGTAGGCCGCGCGCGATTCCTCGTCGCGCCCCAGTCTGCGCAGCAGGTCGGCGCGGGTGGCGTGGTAGGCGTGGTAACCGCCCAGCTCGTGCTCGACGCGGTCGACGTCCGCCAGCGCCACCTCCGGGCCGTCGAGCTCGGCGACCGCCACGGCCCGGTTGAGGGCGACGGTCGGCGAGGGATCGACGCGGACGAGCTGGTCGTAGAGGGCGAGGACCTGCGACCAGTCGGTGTTGCGGATGTCGCGGGCGGAGGTGTGCACGGCGTTGATGGCCGCGAGAATCTGGTAGCGGCCCGGAGCCACCCCGGCGGCGGCAGCGGCCAGACGCTCGCGCACCAGCCGGTGCCCCTCGGCGATCAGCGCCGCGTCCCAGGCTTCACGGTCCTGTTCGTCGAGGGCGACCAGTTCGCCGCCTGCCGAGACCCGGGCAGGGCGGCGGGCTTCGATGAGGAGCATCAGCGCCAGCAGCCCGGCCACCTCACCGTCGTCCGGCAGGAGGGCACGGATCAGCCGGGTGAGCCGGATCGCCTCGGCGGTCAGATCGTGACGGACCGGATCGGTCCCCGGACCGGTCGCCAGGTAGCCCTCGTTGAAGACGAGGAAGAGGACGGTGAGCACCCCGGAGACGCGGGCCGGGAGATCCTCGGCGGACGGCACGCGATACGGGATGCGAGCCGCCTTGATCTTGGCCTTCGCGCGGGTGATCCGTTGCCCCATGGCACTTTCGGCCACGAGGAACGCGCGGGCGATCTCGGGGACGGTCAGACCGCCGACCATGCGCAGTGTCAACGCCACGCGAGTTTCCATTGCCAGCGCCGGGTGACAGCAGGTGAAGATCAGCCGGAGCCGGTCGTCGTCGATGGCGCCGAGAGGCTCCGGCGGGGTGTCGTCATACGCTGCCTGAGCCGCCTTTTGCTTGTCGTCGCGCTTGTTCTCGCGCCGGATCCGGTCGATGGCCTTGCGGTTGGCGGTGGTGGTCAGCCAGGCGCCGGGGTTCGGGGGCACACCGTCGGACGGCCACCGCTCGACGGCGGTCGCGAACGCCTCCGCGGCCGCATCCTCGGCGATGTCGAGATCACCGAAGCGCCTGGTGAGGGCGGCCACCACCCGTGCCCACTCGTCGTGATGGGCCCGGGTGATCGCCGCATCGACGCCGCTCACCGGAATGGCCGCACCTCGATCTTCCGATCGCAGATCTTCGACGCCTCGGTGGCGAGCTTGAGCGCCACGTCCAGGTCGGGGGCCTCCCACACCCAGACACCGGCGAGGTATTCCTTCGACTCCACGAAAGGCCCGTCGCTGAACACCGGCCGCTCACCCCGGTTGTCGATGACCGTGGCCGCGTCGGTGTCCGCGAGCCCGCCCGCGAAAACCCAGTAGCCCCCGGCGATCAGCCGTTCGTTGAACGCGCTGATGGCGGGCTGCCTGTCCGTGCTGCCGGGATCGCTCTTGTCGTCGATCACGGAAACCAGGTACCGCATTCGAAGATCATCTCCTGTGGGTGTCAAGACAGCGTGGTTCGATGGCCGGCTTCATGGTCGCGGTCCCCCAGGGTGCCGCTGACGTAGACGACGTCGCCCATGCGCAGGTCGTCGTCCTCGAGGGACAGCAGGCCGCCGGCGGCGAACAGGTCCCGGTTGCCGATCACGGTGAGCGCCCAGCCGCGGTCGGCGAGGTAGGGGGCCGCTTCGTTGCGTTCGCCGAAATAGCGCAGCCTCGCGTGGTCGAGATCGAAACCGTGTGCGCGCCAGCGTTCGGAGATGCGCCGCAGGCCTTCCTTCGTCCTGTCGTCGTCGCCCGGTTTCGGGTTGGGCCTGCTTTCGGTGGCCACCCGGCTGCCCGGCGCGCTGAGCTCGGTGATGGTGTCCAGCAAGTGGTCCTGTGCGTCGGGTGGCAGGTAGCCCAGCAGTCCTTCGGCGCTCCACGCGGTCGGCAGGGCCGGGTCGAATCCGGCGGTGCGCAGTGCGGCGGGCCAGTCGTCGCGCAGATCGGCGGCGGCCACGCGCCGGTCGGCGGTGGGCGCGGCGCCCAGCCCGGCCAGTGTGCGGGTCTTGAACTCGACGACCTGTGGCTGGTCGACCTCGTACACCACGGTCCCGGCAGGCCAGGGCAGCCGGTACGCGCGGGAGTCCAGTCCCGCGGCCAGGATCACGGCCTGCGTGATGCCCGCGTTCGCCGCGTCGAGGAAGAACTCGTCGTAGAACTTGGTGCGGACCTTGGCCCCGTCGATCGCCAGCTGCCCGACCAGGTCGTCGGGCGGCAGCTCGCCGGTCGCCAGCCGGGTGAGGACGTCGACGCCGACCGCCCGGACGAGTGGCTCGGCGAACGGGTCCTCGATGAGCCGGCGATCCGCGCGAGTCGCGATCGCCCGGGTCATCGCGGCCATGGTGGCGGTCGCCCCGACGCTGGACGCCAGGTCCCAGGTGTCGCCGTCGTGCCGGGTGGAAGTCATGTGCTGCCCTGTCTTTCCGGGGGATTCTGCCGACGCACGCCCGACAGTAGACGAATCGGCCTGCGCGCGAAGCCACTTCGCGGCTATGGTCAGCGGCGCAGCTCGCGGGCGGCGTCGAACTCCGCCGCGCGTCCCGCGGATTGCCAGCGGTACCACCGGTCCCAGCCCCGCAGTGACCACGTCTGCCACCAGCGATCGACACGCGGGCTGAGGCGGCGCAGCAGTTCGAGCGTGAGGATCAGCGGGGCGCGCAGCAGCAGGAAGACGATCCCCGGCAACGGCGAGGGCATCCGGTAGCGGCGGCGGTGCCAGGGCAGCATGAACAGTCCGCTGTAGCCCGCCTGAACGCGGAAATGGTAGGCAGCGCGGAGTTTCTGGAACCCGCGATGCCGGGGGAGCGGCGCGAACGAGGGCACGAAGGATTCCACGAGTTCCCGGCCGAGCGCCCCGGAATCATGGGCACGCGCGGCGTCGCAGAGGAACAGGATGCGCCAGGCTTCCAGTGCGGTTTCGGGGAAGTATCCGTCGGCGCGGACGCCGGCGAGATGGCCGCAGTACCGGTTGAAATGCAGGACCGCGCGCATTTCGCGGGGCGTGGTGACGTGCCCGACGACATGCAGCGCGAACGCGGGCGCGATACTGCCGCCGAGCAGCGTCAGCAGCATGTGCGACTGGCTGATCGGCAGCCCCCAGCGCTCGCGCTCCCATTCCGGATGGTCGGCGACGCGGGCCCGTACGCTGACGTGCATCACCCTGACCTTGAGCGAGATCTCGCGCGCGAGCGACCCCGGGGTCAGGATCGCGCCGGGCCGGCACACCTCGATCCACCAGTGCGTGGTCTCCAGATACCGGTGCAGCGCCCGGCTGCCCGCGTAACCGCCGGACAGCGACAGCGGCAGGGCGAGCGCCGCCTCGGTGTAGGTGTCCATGGTTCCGGCGTTGCCGACCGCGCCCAGTGCGTAGCCCCAGCGCCGCCACACCGCGGCGCCCTCCTCGACGAGGCCCGGGTCGACCCAGCCGGGCAGGCGCTCGAAATCCTCGAACAACGCCCGCATGGATTCCGGTGCTTCGGGGACGTCGTCGATCGACGACGTCAGTGCCCGCTCCAGCAGTTCGCGGGACTTCCGGGCGCCGAGTCCGCCGTGATAGGTCTCCCGCACGAAGCGTTCGGCGATCGGGTCCCCTGTGGACAGTCCGGCGGTGAACGCGTCCGTGATCGCGGGGGAGGGAAACAGATCCGTGCCGGTCAAGGCTTTGACGACCCGCCGGATCCGCGCGTGCGGACCGCGCTCGCGTGCCTGCCCGGCACGGAAGGCGGTCGGCGTCCGCGGTTCGGTGGTCGGCACGGCGTCCTCCGGAATCGGCGTCTCCGGCGCCGATTCCACCAGTTGACAACGGCCGTTGTCAACTGGTGGGGTCGCGGATCAGGCCGGGGTGGCCGCGTCGCGCAGCGTCCGGAAGTTGGCCCGGTACTGGTCGTGGATCGGGTTGGATTCGACCCGCAACAGCGCTTCGTCATTCTCGCGCAGGGCCGCGTTGGTGTAGTTGTGGCTGCCGGTCATGACCCACTTGGTGTCCTTCTGCCCGGCGTAGGTGCCCTCGATCAGCATGTACTTCGAGTGCACCTCGTGCTGCCCGGAGATCTGGTACAGCTTGATCCGGTCGTGCCCGGCGAGATGCCCCCTGCTGCCAGCGTCGAGGGTGGTGTAGACGACCTCGACCCAGCACTTCCGGTCGGCGAGCTGACGCAGCTTGCGGGCGATGTCGTCCCGGCTGAACGACCACATGGCGATCCGGATGATGGTCCGCCCGGTCTCGGTCCCGGTCGAGGTGTTGCCCTCGCAGGCGACGTTGTCGTCGAGCATGTTGTAGATCGTGTCGGTCTGCTCGTCGGTGCCCGCGCGCGGGAAGAAGTACGCCTTGGTGTTCCCGGCCGACACCGTCCGGTAGTAGTCGCTCGTCTTGTGCTTCGCGGCGAGGTCGTCGAAATAGCTGACATAGCCGTTGTACAGCCCGGTGTTCCCGACGATCGTCACCGCGTTGTTCCACAGCTTGGTGGTGTTGCCCGCGTTCAGGTTGGCCGAGGCCTGCACGACGACGTTCTTGCTGCCGGAGGTGTCGGAGAACAGGAAGAACTTGTTGTGCATGATCGGCGTGCCCTTGCTGCCGATGCAGGCGGCGTCCTTCGTGCACACCGTGAGCTTGCCGCCCAGCGCGTTCTTCAAGGTGGTGGACGGGCCGGTCGTCGAGTCGGAGTAGTCGAGCACCACGCGGACGTCGACGCCGCGGTTCTTGGCCGCGACGAGATCGGCGGCCACGGCGGCGTCGTCGAAGTGGTAGATGGCCATGTGGATGCTGGATCCCGCCGCCGCGCCCTTGATCAGGGACCGCAGGTGGTCGACGATCGTGCGCTGCTGGGCCGGAACGGTGGGGTTGTTGAAGACCGCGCCGGAAGACACCGCGGCGGAAGCGGCCGGTGCGGACAGTAGCGTGCCCACCAAGGCGAGCAGCCCGATCAGGGCAGCCGCCGCTCTCGTTCGTGTTCTGTTTTCGGACATCTTTCCGAAGATAGGAAAGGAATCCGCCGTCGTCGTCCCACTGTCGGCAGAGGCGGGGTAAACCTCAGGAGTAGGCGACGCTACTTCGCCGCGTTGACCAGTCCCGTTTCGTAGGCGACGACGACGGCCTGCGCGCGGCTGGTGAGATCGAGTTTCGCCATGACGCGGCTGAGGTGCGTCTTGACCGTGCCCTCGGTGATCATGAGCCGCCGCGCGATGTCGCCGTTGGTGCCACCGGTGGCGACCAGGCTGAGGACCTCGCGCTCCCGGGTGGTGAGCGGCGCGAGCCGGACGGCCTGCTCGGCAGGCGGCGCGGGCGGCCGGTAACGGTCGACGAAGGCGTCGATGAGCCGTCGCGTGACGGTCGGCGCGAAGAGCATGTCCCCGGCGGCCACCGCGCCGATGGCGGCGAGCAGGCTCGCCGGTTCGGCTTCCTTGAGCAGGAATCCGGACGCGCCGGCTTGGAGTGCTTCGTACACGTACTCGTCGAGGTCGAACGTGGTCAGGATGAGGATGCGGGGCATCGGTTCGAGGTCACTGCCCACGATGAGCCGGGTCGCGGTCACGCCGTCGGCCACCGGCATCCGGATGTCCATCAGGACGACGTCGGGGCGCTTCTCTCGCGCGCACTCCACCGCCCGCACACCGTCCCCGGCCTCGCCGACGACCTCGAACCCGGGTGCCGCGGTCAGCAACGCGGTGAGCCCGGCACGGACCAGCGGCTGATCGTCGACGACAAGGACTGTGGTCATGGATTCTTTCCCCCGAGCGAACCGGCGCTTCCTCAGGACACCGGAAGCACCAGCTCGACTGCGAAACCCCCATCAGGGCGGGGACCGGCCGTCACCCGCCCGCCGAAAATCTTGGCACGCTCGCGCATCCCCGGTAAACCGTAGCCGCTGACACCGCCGGGCGTGGCCGGTTCGGCCGACGGCGCGTCATTGGACACCGTCGCGACGATCCGGTGCGGCTCCCGGTGGACATCGACGACCGTGCGGACCGGGCCGGCATGGTTCACGACGTTGGTCAGTGCCTCCTGGACCACGCGGTAGACCGTGAGCTGCAGGCCCGACGGCAGCTCGTCCAGCGCCCCGCTGACCCGGAGCTCGACCGCCGGTCCCGTTGTCTCGACCCGGCTGACCAGTTCGGGCAGCTGGGCCAGGCCGGGCGCGGAGGTGAAGTCGGCCGTTCCCACCGGGGAAACCCGCAGCAGGTCGAGCACCCGGCGCAGATCGTCCAGCGTCTCCCTGCTCACCTCGCCGACCGTTCGGACGGCGGCACGGGCGGTCGGCGGATCGGCGTCGAACACGTACCCGGCGAGGCCCGCCTGCATCGAGATCACCGACAGATGGTGGGCGATGACGTCGTGCAGTTCCCGCGCGATGCGGAGGCGTTCCTCGGTCATCATCCGTTCGATCCGCCGGTCGTGTTCCTGGCGTAGCGCGTCGGTCGCCTCGGCCAGCTGCCGGTTGCGTTCCGTCAGCTGGCGCGAGAGCCCGCCCAGCAGCACCGCGACACCGCAGACCACCAGCGACTGCGCGATTCCGGCCACCGGGGGAATCTTCAGCGCGACCGCCCCGGCGTAGAGCACCGGCGCGGTCACCAGCATTCCGGCGAGGCTCATGCGGAGCGACGTCACGGCCGCCAGGCTGTACACGGCGAGAACCGGCCCCCACAGATGCAATCCCGGCAGGTAGCCGCGCGACAGGTACAGCAGGTAGGCGGCCGAGGACACCAGCAGGACCGGCACCGGTGCCCAGCGACGTGCCGCCAGCGGAAGGCAGACGCCCGCGGTCAGCAGATAGGCCCAGAGGTCGAACCAGCGCCAGGGTTGTTCGCGGAAGCCGCCGCCCACCAGGCTCATCATCAGGAACACCAGGACGGCGACCACGACGTCGACCGCCCAGCGCGGCGTGCGGCCGACCCGGCGCATCAGGTTCCCGTCGTCGCCGCGCACCCGTCGGAGCCTAGCCAGCCGTACCCTCGATCGGCGTCGTACCGGCGGGGTAGTTCGCCTATCACCGAGGTTGACCCGGTGTTCGTGATCACCGTGTGCCCGCCTCGGACCGCGCGCAGACGGACGCTGGTGGAGGATGTCGACATCCTTCCCTTGAAAGCGAAAGGAACTCCGGCGGCATGCGCATCGACCGGCTGGACCACCTGGTCCTCACGGTGGCCGACCTCCAGGCCACGATCGACTTCTACACCCGGGCGCTCGGCATGGAGGTCGTCACCTTCCGCGGCGGCCGCAAGGCACTGACGTTCGGCACCAGCAAGATCAACCTGCACGAGGCCGGTCACGAGTTCGAGCCGAAGGCCGCCCGACCCACCCCGGGTAGCGCCGACCTGTGTTTCGTCGCGGCCGACCCGCTCGATCAGGTCGTCACCGCGTTCGAGGAACACGGGATCGCCATCGAGGAGGGCCCGGTCGAACGGACCGGCGCGACCGGGCCCATCCTCAGCGTCTACGTCCGCGATCCCGACGGCAACCTCATCGAGATCAGCAACTACCGCTGATCCCCGGCGGCGCCGCTCAGCCGTGCCGAAGACCGCGGACCGACTTCGTGGTGAGCGGGACGAGGAGCAGAACCACGCACACGATGCCCCCGGCCAGCGCGACGTGCGGGGCACCGAACGCCGCGGCGAACGGCGCCGCCGCCAGCTGGCCCGCCGGGATCGCGACGAACGAGCCCAGGTTGTCGTAGGAGGAGATCCGCGACAGCATTTCGCGGGGAACATGTTCCTGCAGCGAGGTTTCCCACGCGATGCCGTACACCCCGCTGCCCAGTCCCGCGACGAACGCGACGCCCGCGAGCCACGGAAAGTTCGCGTGCAGGCCGAGCGCGATCAGCGGGAACGCGAGCGCGACGACGCACAGCTGTCCGATGGGCAGCAGGCTTCGCAGCACGATCCGGTACATCGCGACCGACATGACGAGCACACCGGCCGCGTTGGCACCCAGCACCGCGCCCCAGGCCGTTTCGCCGATGGTGTCCCTGGCGATCAGCGGCCCGAGGACCCGCCAGATCCCCACCTGCAGGAAGTTGACGAAGCCGAAGCAGGCGACGGTCAGCCACACCCAGGTCCGGGACCGGAATTCGGCCCAGCCATCCCGGAGATCGGCGAGCGGGCTGCGTCTGCCGGACGGTGGCGGGGTGTCCAGCGACAGCCGGGCGAGACAGGCCGCCGCGAAGAAGTAGGTCGCCGCGTCGATGGCGATCGCCCATCCGCCGCCCGCCGTGGCGACCATCGTCCCGGCGGCCGCGGGCCCGAGGATCTTGGTCGCGTTGCGCACCGATCCGAGCAGGGAGTTGGCCTTCTGGAGCCGGGAAGGGCCGACCAGATCGGGCACGATCCCGCGCAGCGCGGGCGTGGTGAACGCGGTGAGCGTGCCGTTGACCGCCTCCAGCAGGATCAGCGTCCAGAGGTGATACGGGCCCGCCACGAGCAGGAACGCCACGACAGCCTGCGAAAGCCCGGCGCCGAGATTCGAGACCAGGAGCACGAGCCGTCGCGAGAACCGGTCGCCGACCACGCCGCCCGCCAGCGTGAACACGATGAGCGGAATGGTGTTGGCCGCGAGCACCGCGCCCATGTCGCCCGCACTGTTCGACGCCTCCAGCACCGCGAAGGACAACGCGACCGGCGCCATCGAACTGCCCAGCAGCGAGACGAGCCGTCCGGTGAAGAACCAGCGGAAGGCCGGGGTCCGAAGCAACGGGCCGTCGGCGATCTGCGCCCGCAATGCCCCTCCAGTCCAGATCCGAAAGCCGGGTCGGCCTCACATTAACCGGATCCTTCCCTTTCTCGCGAAGAGTTTTCGGGGATTCGCGGCATGGCGAAGTGCCGGTAAGGCCACCTTGCAGGCGTCTGACGCCCGTAAGGTGGCCTTACCGGCACTGAGTCCTCTGTGGACACGTGTGCCCGCGGCCGTTCGTCTGAGGTCAACGCTGTGAAGGAGGCCTTCAGCGCATCCGGCGGCGCCCAGGCTCAGCTCGTCGCGGCTCCATCGGAGAAGACGACCTCGCGGACCTCGATGCCCAGGCCCTCGACCTTCGCGTCGGGAATCATCGCCGCGAGTTCGAGTGCGCGCTCCTTGTTCGCGCACTCGATCAGGTAGAAGCCGCCGAGGTACTCCTTCGCCTCCAGGTAGGGGCCGTCGGTGACGACCGGCTGCCCGCCGCGGACACGGACGACCGCGCTCTGCGAGGGATCGGCCAGCGCCTGGGTCGTGATCATCTCGCCGGAGTTCTTGATCGTGTCCATGAACGCGCCGTGCCCCTCCATGACCTCGGTGCGCTCCTCCTCGGTCAGCGCGTTCCACACGGCGGGGTTCATGTGCATGATCAGCAGGAACTGCATGACTACTCCTTGGTAGTTCTCGGTGGCCGTCTGGCCTTTCGCTCAGTGGTCGAAGCCGCGGGCACGGCCTTGACATCCCCTGCGGGAAATTTCCGCCCGACTTTCGCACGGCCCGATGTCAAGAACGCGGCGGCGGCCACGACCAGGCGGTGAAGGTACCCGACGGAGTGAGGAAGCCGAGATGAGCAACACGCGAGCGGCCGGCCGGCGCGAATGGCTGGGACTGCTGGTGCTGGTCCTGCCGACGCTGGTGGTGGCGATGGACATGACCGCGCTGTTCCTTGCGCTCCCGCGCGTGAGCGCGGACCTGGGCGCCGACAGCACCCAGCAACTCTGGATCACCGACAGCTACGGCTTTCTGGTCGCCGGCTTCGTGATCACCATGGGCACCCTCGGCGACCGGATCGGCCGCCGTCGCCTGCTGCTGATCGGCGCGGCGGCCTTCGCGGCCGTGTCGATCGCGGCGGCGTGGTCGCCGAATCCGCAGATGCTGATCATCATGCGGGGGCTGCTGGGGATCGCGGGCGCCACCCTGACGCCGTCGACGCTCGCGCTGATCAGCAGCATGTTCCGCGACGAACGGCAGCGCGGCAAGGCGATCGCGGTGTGGGCGACCAGCCAGTTCGCCGGTGGCGCGCTCGGCCCGGTCCTCGCCGGGTTCCTGCTGCAGTACTTCTGGTGGGGCTCGGTGTTCCTGATCGCGGTCCCGGTGATGGTGCTGCTGCTGATCGTCGGCCCGATGGTGCTGCCCGAGTACCGCGCTCCGGCGCCAGGGCGGCTGGACCTCGCGAGCGTGGGGCTGTCGCTGGTGGCGGTGCTGCTGACGGTCTACGGTCTCAAGCGGCTGACCGTCGAGGGCCCGCACGACCTTGCCGTGCCGCTCGGGACGATCGTGGTCGGCCTGGCGGTGGGCGCCGTGTTCGTCCGGCGTCAGCTCAAGCTCGAGACGCCGCTGCTGGACCTGCGGCTCTTCCGCAACCGGCCGTTCGCGGCCGTCCTGGTCGCGTTGGTGCTCGCGGGTGTCGCGATGGCGGGGACGGGCCTGATGGTGACCCAGTACCTGCAGAGTGTGCTGGGCTTCTCGCCGCTCGCCTCGGCCGTGCTGTTCGCGCCGATGGGGCTGGCGGTCGCCGTGGGCACGATGGCCGCGCCCGGCCTGACACGGTGGCTGCAGCCGTCGACCGCGATCGCCGCGGGGCTCGCGGTGTCCGTGCTGGGTTCGGTCCTGCTGATCCTGGCCGACAGTGTGCACGGGCTGCCGCTGGTCATGGTCGGCATCGCCGTCCTCGCGCTGGGCACCGGCCCGCTGTTCGCCCTCGGTACCGGGCTGGTCGTGGGCTCCGTGCCGGTCGAGCGGGCGGGTTCGGCGGCGTCCATGTCCGAGACAGGCAACTATTTCGGCGGGTCACTGGGCTTGGCGCTGCTCGGGGTCCTCGGGGCGAGCGTCTACAGCGGCCGGATGACCGACGTCGTCGCGGCGGGTGTGCCGACGGTCGCGGGGGAGACCCTCGCCGGGGCCACCGCCGTGGCTGAGCAACTCCCGCCCGCGGAAGCCGCCGAGCTCCTGCGCACCGCGAAGGACGCCTTCACCAGCGGCTTGAACGTCGTCGGTGTCGTCGCCGCGGTGCTGTTCAGCGCGCTTGCCGTACTTGTCGTGAAAGCCCGTTCGACGGGGACCGCCACGGATTCCCGGGCCGAGATCCAGCCCGCGGCCGCATGAGCCCGGCGAAATCGCCGCCCGAATCGACAAACAGGTCGATATGGCACGAAAAGCCCGGTGCGCCCTTCCGGAAGCCGAGGCGGATGCGGAGCCGCAGGTGAAAGGAAGAACGAGGCCGTTATGTTCATTCTCGTCGCTCGTGACGAAAAGAAATCACCGCCGGACACGGCGAAGATCGCACTCGAGGTCACGGAGCGCGTATCCGCGGGCGCGAACGGAGACCTCGGCCAGATGGCGCAATGCCCCCGGGATCCGTTGGCGCACACCCCACCGACGACGACCGGCTACCGTGGCGCGCAGCCCGGAAAACCGGAAGTCGCTACCCGTGCGAAGCCGAAATATCGGCGGAAAAATCGACCCGGAATCCCTGGATTGACCGCCTGAATCTCCTTGCGGGCGTGCAGGGTTCCGGCCCGGAGGATCTTTGTGCGAATGCCCGCATCCGAGGTTGGAAATAAGGGGGAGACGCGAGCGAAGTAGCGCGGTAACGTGTCGACTGGATTCGGCTCAGGGGGTCACCGAAATGTCGAACATCATTTCCGAGCGAGATCGTTTTTCGACATCCACCACCAAGAAGGTCACCATTATCGGCGCCGGGGTCGCCGGGCTGGTCGCGGCGTGCGAGCTGGAAGACCTGGGACATCACGTCGAGATCCTGGAAGGCAGCGGCCGCGTCGGCGGGCGGGTGCGCACCCACCGGTTTCGGGCGGGCCCCGCCGCTCCGCTGGTCGAGCTGGGGGCCATGCGCGTTCCGGCCAAGCACCGGCTCGCGATGGCCTACATCACCAAGCTCGGCCTGACCGACAAGGTCCGCGACTTCAGCACGCTGTTCTCGGAGGACGAGACCTACTACACCACCGGCGACGGCTACGTCCGGGTCGGGGACGCGGCCACCACGCTGGTGGACGAGTTCCGCCACAGCCTGGCCGAGCATCGCTACCGCGACCACACCATCCTGTTCGGTGCCTGGCTGATGGCGGTCGGCACCGCGATCGCCCCGCGCGACTTCCGGGGCGGGCTGCGGGAGGAGTTCAGCCTGGAACTGCTCGACCAGGTCGATCGGATCGATCTGAGCCCGTTCCTGCGCGGCAGAGCCAAGAACCAGGTCGATCTCTCCGCGTTCTTCGCCGCGCATCCCGAGGTCCGGCCCGGCCGGAACGGGGAGCTCAACCGGTTCGTCGACGACATCCTGTGCGAGATCAGCCCGGAGCTGGTCCGTCTGGAAGGCGGGATGGACCAGTTCACCCGGCGGCTGGCCGAGCGGATCCAGGGGCCGGTCAGCCTCGGCCAGGAGGTCGTCGGGCTGCACGTCAGGGACGACGACGTCCTGATCGACATCCGGGAGGGCGACCGCCTTGACACCCGGCGGTGCGACTACGTGCTGTGCACCATCCCGTTCCCGGTCCTGCGCCGGTTCGCGTTGAGCGGCTTCAGCGCGAGCAAGCTCGCCGCGATCCACGAGATGAAGTACTGGTCGGCGACGAAGGTCGCCTTTCGCTGCCGGGAAGCGTTCTGGGAACGGCACGGGATCACCGGCGGCGCGTCGTTCGGCGGCGGCCGGATCCGGCAGACCTACTACCCGCCGGTCGAGGGCGATCCGGCGAACGGGGCCGCGCTGCTCGCCAGTTACACGATCGGCGACGACGCGGACGTGCTCGGCCGGATGCCCGCCGCGGTGCGGCATGCCGCCGTGCTCACCGAACTCGGCCGCATGCATCCCGAACTGCTGCGCCCGGACATGGTGGTGGACGCGGCGAGCCTCGCCTGGGGACAGCACAGGTGGAGCGAGGGTGCCGCCGCGGTGCGCTGGGGTAAGGACGCGGACGAATGCGAGCGGGAACGCGTCCGCGCGGCCCGGCCGGAGCACCGGCTGTTCTTCGCCGGTGAGCACTGCTCGTCGACCACGGCGTGGATCGAGGGCGCGATCGAGTCGGCGATCAACGCGGTCGGCGAGATCCATTTCCACCGGCCACGAGCACGGCTGATGCCGGTCGGTGGTGCGGCGGGGAAAGGGGACTACCGATGAGCGTGTTCGACCTGCCGCGTCTGCATTTCGCGGGCGTGGCGACGACGAGGCTGCCGACCGGACCGCGCGGCGGACTGCTCGACCTGGCCACGAACACCGCGCTCACCGAGGAGGGACCGTATCCGGCGGACCAGCCGGTCGGCGAGTACCACGACTACCTCGAGCGACGCGGCGTCAAGGGCACCAACTTCGGCGGCAACGGCCATTTCTTCATCGACGCGCGGATCACCGGTGCCGAACCGGAAGCCGGGGTGATCGCTCGCACGGATCCGGTCGCCGGGCGTGCGGTCGACCTGTGGGGGCACTACAACCCGTACCTCGCGACCACGTTCAACCGGGCCAGGGTGTTCGACCTCGACCCGTCGTCGGCGTGGACCACCACGCTGATGGTCGGCCAGTTCTGTTTCGGCAGGGAGGGCCGGTCCCACGACGTGGGGTACCTGTGCACCGGCGAGGTGAGCGGGTTCTGCCCGCCGCGCTGGCATCGGCGGGGCAGGTCGACGGTGTACCAGTTCGTGGTCCGGCGGGCGGACGGTCTGAGCTGGCTCGACGACGCGGCGAAATCGCCCGCCGTCACCGCGCTCCGGTCCACTGTGGAGGGTTCGGGGTTCGACGGCCTGGTGGTCCAGTTCGGGCTGAGTGACCCGGTGGTGCCTGCCCCGGATTCGCCGACCCGGTGGGCGCTGGCCGGGACGATCGCCCCTTGGCGGGACTGGGAGCCACGGACCTGCCCGGCCGGGCGGTTGCTCGTCCCGCGCCAGCCGGGGTGGTCTCCGCTCACCGTCGCGGTCACCGAAGACCACGCCACGGTCAATCTGGTCGGCCTGCCCGAGGCGGGGGCGCTCCAGCTGCGTACTACGGACGACCGGCTCGTCGCCCGGTTGCCCGCGCCGGGGAAGTCCGGCTGCCTGGTCTCGGCCGAAGTGGTCGCCCAGCCCGGCACGGCCGCGCTGTGTCTGTCCGATGAGGACGGTGAGGTGCTCTGCACCGAGCGCGAGATCACCCTCCAGGTCGACGACGCCTGCCTGTTCGTGGAACATCCGAGGAACGACGCGGACGCAGGCCAGGACGTCGAGGTGCCGGTGCGGTCGTTCGTCCGCGGCCGACCCGGCGCGGTGGACACGGTCCAGGTCCGGCAGTTCTTCAATCCCCGCGCGCTGCCACGCGACCCGGTGGCGTGCGCCCCGGACACGGCTTCCGCCGCCGTCGACATCCTGCGGTTGCGGCCCGGGCGGCTGGACGAACCGGGGCACTGGTCGTCGAGTTGTTCGCTGCGTACCGATCCGCAGGGACTCGGCTGGTTCACCGTCCGGGGCGCGCGGGCCGGCTCTGCCCGGCTCGGACTGTCGGCGCACGCCGACGACGTACCGTCGGATCCGGAGCAGCCGGGTTCTGCCGCGGTCTGCTACGACAACGACGATGTCCTCGGCTACTGGGCGGGCGCGGGCGGGCTGTCCGTGCGCGTGCTGCCCGACGACTGGCGGCTCGACGACCTGTCCGAGGACGAGGTCGACTACGACCTGGTGTACCGGGAGATCTTCGCGCCGTACGAACTGCTCTCCTCCTTCATGGCGGACGAGGTGTTCAGTCTCGCTGACCGGTGCCGGGTGCGGACCTACGCCGATCTCATCTGGCAGATGTCCGATCCGGCGAACAAGGCGAAGACCTACTACATGCCGCCGACCAGGGATCTGACCGAGCCGAAGGCGCGGCTGCTGCTGAAGTTCCTCCGTGCCGGGCAGAAGGCGGGCGAGGTGCCCCTGATCGTTCCGGCGGCCGAGCGGTCCGGGCCGAAGATCACCACGCGCCGCGCGCTGCTCACCGCGTTGCGGCACGGCGCGTCGATCGAACTGGCGGTGATGCTGCAATACCTGTACGCCGCGTTTTCCATCCCGGCCTACGGCGCGGGCACCGAGTACGTGCGCCGTGGTGAATGGACGCCCGAACAGCTGCGGCTCGCGTGTGGCCGCGGCGGCGAGGACCGTGACGACGGGATGCGCGGCGCCCTGCTCACCGTGGCGCGCGAAGAGATGATCCACTTCCTGCTGGTCAACAACATCATCATGGCCACCGGCGAGACGTTCTACGTTCCGTCCATCGATTTCGGGACGATCAACAACGAACTGCCGGTGCCACTGGATTTCTCCCTCGAGCCGTTCGGGATCGGCAGCGTCCAGCGGTTCATCGCGATCGAGCAGCCCGCGGGCCTGGCCGGGGAGATCCGGCGCGGTGACATCCGCGGCGACGACGCACGAGGCCCCCGGCACCCCTACGCCTCACTCAGCGAGCTGTACGCGAGCATCCGGGAAGGCCTGTCTCGGGTTCCCGGTCTCTTCCTGGTGGACAAGGGGCGTGGCGGCGGCGAGCACCACCTGTTCCTGCGGGAGTCGATCAACGAGGTGTATCCCGACTACCAGCTGGAGGTGGACGACCTGTCCAGCGCGTTGTTCGCGATCGACGTGCTCACCGAGCAGGGCGAAGGCGGCGTGCTCCGCGGGACGGAAACCGGGGAACCGGCCCATTTCGACACGTTCCTGAAGATGTCCGAGCTGCTGATGACCGAGCAGGTGACGAACTCGCGCGGCCGCCGCGCCCCGTGGAGCCCGGCGTATCCAGTGGTGCGCAACCCGAGCCTGCACGACGACGACCCGGCGAAGGAGCAGATCACCGATCCGCGGGCCAGGGAGGTCCTGGTGCTGTTCAACCGGGCCTACTTCATGATGCTGCAGCTCATGGTCCAGCACTTCGGCCAGCGGCCGGACTCCAGCCTGCGCCGGTCCGAGGTGATGAACATGGCGATCGAGGTGATGACCGGGGTGCTGCGGCCGCTGGGCGAACTGCTGGTCACGCTGCCCTCGGGCAGGCGGGGGCGGACCGCCGGGCCGTCGTTCGAACTCGAGGAGCCCCCGGGCTACACGGCCCGTCCGGACGTCGCGATGCGCGCCATCACGCTGCGGTTCCGGCATCTCGCGTCGGCCGCCCGCGCCTGCGAACTGGTACCGGAAAGCACGGCGGAGACCCTGGAATTCCTCGCCGAGCGGTTCCGGACCTCGAAGCGATTCGTGGTCTGAGGAGGAGATGTGGCGCTGCAGACCGATGTGCTGATCGTGGGCGGCGGTCCGGTCGGCCTCGCACTGGCCCTTGACCTGAGGTACCGGGGCGTGTCGGTCGTCCTCGTCGAGGCGAGCGACGGCAAGGTGTCCCATCCGAAGGTGAGCACCGTCGGCCCGCGGTCGATGGAACTGTTCCGCCGCTGGGGTGTGGCGAAGAAGATCCGGGCCGCGGGCTGGCCGGGCGACTACCCGCTGGACATCGCCTGGGTGACCAGGGTCGGCGGGCACGAGATCTACCGGCTGGACCGGGGCACCGCGGACGGCCGTCCGTTGCCCGCGCACACCCCGGAACCGGACCAGATCTGCCCGGCGCACTGGCTGACCCCGCTGCTCATGCGGGAAGCGGGCCCGGTGCGGACGCGGTGCCGTCTCGACGGGTTCTCGCAGGACGACGACCGCGTGCTTGCCGCCGTCACCGATCTCGCGACCGAGACACCGCTGCGGATCGAGACGCGGTTCATGGTCGCCTGCGACGGCGCGTCTTCGCGGGTACGCACGGCCTGCGGGATCGACGCGCCGTCGCGGTACGAGACCCAGGTGTTCCGCAACATCCTGTTCCGCGCACCCCGGCTGCGTGAGCAGCTCGGGCCGCGCAACGCCATGGTGTACTTCCTGCTGCGGTCCTCGGCGCTGCGTTTCCCGTTGCGCTGTCTCGACGGCCGGGACCTGTACAACCTGGTCGTCTCCGGGGGGACCGATCTCGACGCGTCTTCGCTGGTCACCAGCGCGATCGCGGTCGACACCCCGGTGGAGACGCTGTCCGACGGCGAATGGCACCTGACCCACCGCGTCGCCGATCGCTTCCGCGCGGGCAGGGTCTTCCTGGTCGGCGACGCGGCGCACACGCTGTCGCCCTCCGGCGGATTCGGGATGAGCACCGGGATCTGCGGGGCCGCGGATCTGGGCTGGAAGCTCGCGGCCGAGCTCGGCGGCTGGGCGGGTCCGCGGCTGCTGGACAGCTACCACGACGAACGGCGTCCCGTCGCGGTCGACAGTCTGGAGGAGGCCCGGGTCAACCTGCGCCGCACCATGGCCAGGGAGCTGCCTGCCGAGCTGGACCAGGACACGCCCGAGGGCGAGCGAGCCAGGGCGGAGATGGCGCGACGCCTGGAGCACAGCGGTGTCCGCCACGAGTTCGACGCGCCGAAGGTCCACTTCGGATACCGGTACACCTCGCCGCTCGTGGTGCCCGACGGGGAACCGCCGGCGGACGGGCAATGGCGGCAGACCACACTGCCGGGCTCGCGCGCTCCGCACGCCTGGCTCGCTCCCGGGGTGTCCACTTTGGACCTCTTCGGGGCGGGTTTCACGTTGCTGCACTTCGCCGGATCGGACCGGCTGTCCGGGTTCGAGCGCGCGTTCGCCGAGCGCCGCGTCCCGCTGGCCGTGTCCGGCTGCGCCGACCCGGCGGTCGCCGCGCTGTACGAGCGTCCGTTCGTCCTCGTCCGCCCGGACGGGCACGTCGCGTGGCGCGGTACCGCGCTGCCTGCCGATCCCGCCGCGCTCGCCGATCGGGTCCGGGGCGCGAGATGGTGACGGATCCCTTGCCTCCCTTCGGCTTCACCGGCTGGACGGGGGAGCGGCTGGCGAATCCCTACCCCGCCTACCGGCGATACCGGGACCACGATCCGGTGCACCACAGCGATGCCTGGTACGTGTTCCGGTACGACGACGTGGTGTCCGTGCTGTCCAGCCGGGACTTCGGCAGGCGTTCGGTGGACGGCGCGCCGATCGTGCCGGAACGTCACGAAACCCTGCGGGCCATCGTGGAGAACTGGCTGGTGTTCCTCGACCCGCCGCGGCACGGCAGGCTCCGCACGCTGCTCGCCAGGGAGTTCTCGCTCGACGTCGTGCAGGATCTCCGCGGCCGTATCCGGGAACTCACCTGGGATCTTCTGCTGTCCATTCGGGACAAGCCGGTGGTGGAGCTGATCGGCGACTTCGCCGCGCCCCTGCCGATCCTGGTCGTCTCCGAACTGCTCGGCGTTCCGGAGGACCATCGCACCTGGTTCCGCGCATGCGCGCTGGAGCTGGAGGAGGCCACGTCGGCACGAGCCCGCAGGCTGCCGGACGGCTATGTGAGGGCGGACGACGCCGCACAGCGGCTCGCCGAGTACTTCGCGCGGGCGGCGCGGTCCCGGCGTGGCGGGGAACAGCGGGATCTGATCACGCTGCTGGCCACGAACCCGGAACTGACCGAGACGGAGGTCGTGGCCACCTGCGTCCACCTGCTGACCGCGGGACACGAGACCACCACGAACCTGATCGGCAAATCGGTGCTGGCGCTGCTGGCCCATCCGGACCTGCTGCGATGGCTGCGCGCGCATCCCGAGTTCCTGCCGGACATGGTCGACGAGCTGATCCGGTACGACTGCCCGGTGCAGTTCGTGACGCGCTGGGCGTACCGGGACGTGGTGCTCCGCGGGCGCGACATCCGGCGCGGCGACAAGGTGCTGCTCGCGCTCGGCTCGGCGAACCGTGATCCGCTGCGGTTCCCGGACCCGGATCTGCTGCGGCTGAACCGAACCGGCGGCAGGCACACCGGTTTCGGCTTCGGTATCCACTACTGCCTCGGCGCCGCGCTGGCGCGGACCGAGGCCGAGATCGGGCTGGCCGCCCTGCTCGCCGGCCTGCCCGGGTTCGAGCTGACCGGCGAGCCCGTCCCGTACGCCGACGACCTGGTCTTCCACGGGCCGCGGCGGCTGACGCTGGAGATCCGATGACGAACCCGAAGTCCGCGCCGATCGTCCGGCTTTCGCTCGCCAGAGGCGCACACGATCTGGTGCGTGCGCTGCTCGAGCTGTCCAGGCACGGCCCGGTGGTGCGGATTCCGCACGGCGACGGCCATGCCTGGATCGTGTCCGAGCCCGAGCTGGTGTGCGAGGTGCTGCGCGACACCGAATCGTTCAGCAAGGAGGGACGCCACGCGCCGCCCTATTTCGTCGACGAGAGCGGGCTCATCGGCTCGGCGGAGACCTCGGTGGCGTCCGACATCGTGACCAGCGAGGGCGCGGAACACCTGCGGCTGCGCAAACTGCATCTGCTCGCGCTGAGCCCGGCACGGGTGCGGTCGTGGGAACCGACCGTGGCCTCGGTGACCGCCCAGCTGCTCGATGTTCTGGCGGAGCAGGGCGGCAAACCGGTCGATCTGGTCGCCGGGTTGGCGTACCCCTTGCCGCTCGACATCATCTGTGTCCTGCTCGGCCTACCCCGGGAGCTGCACGCGACGATCCGCGCGGCGAGTGAGGACATCTTCTACGGCGGCAGCGCGGCCGTGCGGGATCGGGGCCGCGGCCGGCTGTACGGCACCATCGGCGAGCTGATCGACCGGTGGCCGGACCGGATCGGCGCCGGGCTGATCACCGATCTGCTCGCCCTGACCAGGACGGATCCGCCGCGAGCCAGCCTGACCGAGGTCAAGGCGTGGATCCCGAGCCTGGTGCTGCCGGGGCATGAATCGACCGCGAGCCTGCTCTCCTCTGCGCTCTACGAACTGCTTCGGGTACCGCGGCGGACGGCCGACGTGGACGCGATCGTGGAGGAAACGCTCCGGCTGCATCCGCCGTTCCCGCTGGCCACCTGGCGGTTCGCCACCCGCGCGGGCACCCTGTCCGATGTGGACATTCCGGCCGGTGCGCCGGTGCTGGTCAACCTCGCCACTGTCGGCCACGACCCGCGTGTCCATCCCGATCCCGGCGAGTTCCGGCCGGACCGGGACCCGATCGACCACGTCACGTTCGGGCTCGGGGCGCACTACTGCGTCGGCGCCGGGCTGGCCAGGCTGGAGGCCCGGACGGCGATCGCGGCGTTCCTCGACCGTTTCCCGGACGCGCGGCTCGCCGATCCGGACGCGCCACCGGACTGGCAGAGCGATCTCCTCAGCCGGAGACTCGCCACCCTGCCGGTGCGGCTCAGCCGCTGAAGCCATCGGTTCCGGGATTTCGGCGCGGTCGACGGGTGGAGGGCGACACCGAGGTTCACCCTCCACCCGAGAGCAGGCCGCCCCCTACCGCCGACCGCTCTGACCCGCGAAATTCACCGAACGATGATCGTGGAGTACCGAACGTTTCTTTCGGTGGCCTTGTACTGCCATGTCGCTGTTCCCTGTGCGGGAACCGTGACGACATTTCCTCCCCCGAAGACCGTGATCTGACCAGCACTGTTCTGGTATCCGGTCGTCACCGTAATGGCGTATCCGTTGCAGTTCTTGTAGAAATGATCCATGGCACCACCCTGCGGTGACGGTGGTACGAATGTGGTCCAGCAGTCAACCCGAGGCGACAGGGCATCCGCATGCGGGACAACGGTCGGAGTTGCCTTCGAGGGCGCAGACGCCGCGGAATTCGTCGAGATCGCCGATGACGGCTCCGCAGCGCCGGCCGAAGCGAGAGGAAGACCGACCATCAACAAGGCTCCTGTGCATGCGCCCACCGCGCGATATTTGATTCGCATCTTTGCCATCCTCCGTTGATGAATTGTTATTCGTGGTGCGTGAGCACCACCGCACAACGTCAGTCAGCTGAATCGTTGTACGCCGGCTCTTCGGCCGGAACCAGCACCCGTCGCCGGGCAGGTGAAATCACCGTTCCAGTGATGTCCCGCAGTCACTGCGATCTCCCCTTGGCAGCCGTCGTTCAGTACGAGACCGCCCGGCGATACCCCTCGTCGTCGGGCACTCTCGACTCGTACCTCGTGATCGGCTAACTCCCAG
Source organism: Amycolatopsis sp. NPDC059027 (assembly GCF_042739735.1). Taxonomy (NCBI): domain Bacteria; kingdom Bacillati; phylum Actinomycetota; class Actinomycetes; order Pseudonocardiales; family Pseudonocardiaceae; genus Amycolatopsis; species Amycolatopsis sp. NPDC059027. The sequence continues at coordinate 49,841 of NZ_JBHYIK010000017.1, forward strand.
GCCGCGAGACCTGCGGGTCCCTGGCTGCCCCGACGTGCTGGGGTCGTGGTTCAGTTTGCCGCTGGGCCGCCAGGGTGACCAGGTCAGAAACCCGCCATCCGTGTCCGGCCGGTGCGTTACCGTTGGTTCACGGGGTGAACGTGGCCGGCGGGGAGGTCGGCATGGGCGATCGGTTGTCGGCCGCGGTGCGGCGGTTGCGGGAACAGGCGGGGCTGACTCAGGAGGAGCTGGCTGAGCGGTCCGGGGTCTCGGTGCGCACGCTGTGCCGTCTGGAGACCGACAGCTGTGAGCGGCCTCGCCTGGTGTCGCTGCGTCGGGTGGCCGGCGCACTCGACCTGGAGCCCCACGAGTTCGACGGACTGATGGCGCTCGCACTGGGCACCGGTGCCCAGCACCAGTACCACCGGGCCGCGTCAGTGGTGGTACCCCGGCAACTGCCCGCGGCGCCGCGGGGCTTCACCGGTCGTGCGCGGGAGCTCGCGGCACTGACGCGGTGGGCACGGGACGCCTCCGGATCGGCGCCGACGGTGGTGATCACCGCGATCGGTGGTGCGGGCGGGATCGGCAAGACCTGGCTGGCCCTGCACTGGGCGCATCAGCACGTGGACCGCTTTCCCGACGGGCAGCTGTACGTCGACCTGCGGGGGTTCTCGCCCGAGGCCACGCCGCTGCCACCGGCGGCGGCCGTACGCGGTTTCCTCGACGCCCTGGGGGTCGCTCCGGCGGCGGTGCCCGCCGGTATCGACGCTCAGGTGAGCCTGTACCGGAGCCTGACCGCCGCCCAGCGGATGCTCGTAATGCTGGACAACGCCGCCGACGCCGTGCAGGTGGCCCCACTGCTGCCCGGAGGTGCCACCTGCACGGTGGTGATCACCAGCCGTGTCCCGCTGACGGGGCTGGACGCCTCCCATGGCCTGAACCTTCTCGCGCTCGATGTCCTGCCCGACACCGACGCGCACGCCTTGCTCGTCTCTCGCCTGGGCACCGAGCGGCTGGCGGCCGAACCCGACGCGAGCCGGCGCGTGCTGGCCTGCTGCGGCGGACTCCCTCTGGCACTGGGCGTGGTGGCCGCACGGGCGCGGACCCGCGGCCTCACGCTGACCGCACTGGCCGCCGAGCTGGCCGATGCGACCACCCGGTTGTCCGCGCTGGACTGCGGCGCGGGATCGGTCGGCATCGCCTCGGTCCTGTCCTGGTCCTACGCGAGACTGACGTCCGTTCAGGCCGAGGTGTTCGGTTTGCTCGGTCTCGCGCCCGGCCCCGACATCGGCCTGCCCGCCGCGGCCGCGCTCGCCGGGCTGTCCCCGGCGCGGGCCCGGGAGATCCTCGACGCGCTGGAGCAGGTGTGCCTGCTGCGGCAGGACACACCCGGCCGCTACCGGATGCACGACCTGGTCCGTCTCTACGCCGCCGACACCGCTCGTACCAGCATGGACCACCGAAGACGCGAAACCGCGCTGCACCGGATCGGCGAGTTCTACCTGCGCACCGCGCACCATGCCGCCGCCATGCTGGCCTGTGACCAGCACCGCGCCGACCCGGTGGCGGATACCTCGCTCGCGGCGGTGACCGGCTACGCGCAGGCCCAGTCCTGGCTGGAAACCGAACGGCTCAACCTGCTCGCGCTCGCCCGAGCCACGACCGGACCGCGGTCGAACGTGTGGGTAGGCGCCCTGGCCACCGCGCTCTGGCATTTCCTGGACATCCGCGCCTACTACGACGACGCGTGGGACCTGCACACCCTCGCCCTGTCGGCCGCCCGCGACACCAGCGATCACGACGGCGAGGCGCGCGCCCTGATCGGCCTCGGCCTGAGCCGCTGGCGCCGGGGCGACTATCCCCAGGCCGCGCGGCATTTCGAGCAGGCGTGCTCGGCGGCGAAGATGTCCGGCAACCGCGCCACCACCAGCTACGCCCTGCACAATCTCGCGTCGGCCCGCGGCAGGGTCGGCCGTTATCGCGACGCGCTCGCGCACTTCCACGACGGTCTGGTCCTGGCCCGCCTGTGCGACGACCAGGCCTTGCAAGGCCAACATCTGTGCGGGCTGGCGATGGTCCACTGGTTGCTGGGCCGGCACAGCACCACGCTCAACCTCGCCACCACCGCACACGAGTTGGGGCGGCGCAGCGGGAACCGGTACGTCGAACGTCACGCCCTGATCCCGCTGGGACTGGCCCACTGGCGGCTGGGGCAGCCCCAGCTGATGCTCGACTGCTTCCACCAGGGGGTCGAGCAGGCACGCGCGAGCGGAGACCGGTGGGTCGAGTGCAACTGCCTCAACGGCGTGGGGTTGGCTCATCTGCAGCGGGCAGATGAACAACGCGCCGCGGAGTACTTCCGGCAGGCCCTCAGGATCGCCCAGGACATCGGCAGCTGCAGCCTGCAGGCCGAATCCCTCAACAACCTGGGACAGATCGCCCGCTTGACCGGGAATCTCCGGGACGCTCTGGGTTGTCACCGCGACGCGCTCACGCTGAGCCGCCAGTCCGGTGAACCCGCTGAGCAGGCCCACGCCCACCACCAGCTGGGCTTGGTCCACCACGCCCTTGGCCAACCCGAGCAGGCCCGCGAGTCCTGGTGCGCGGCGCTGACGATCTACGTCGAACTCGACGTCCCCGAAGCGGCGATGATGCGAGCGCTGCTCAGAAACCAGTCGGGAATCCCGCCAGTTTCGTCCCGAGTGGACGGTGACCACTCGGGGTGACACCGCGCACCACTGGCGTCTCCTGGCCGCATCGCGACCTCCCTCAAAGGGGAGTCCGGCGGGGCCACTCGCTTCACGTCTTCTGACTTGCGATATGAGACCTTATCCCAAATTAGATGTCTGTATGAGGTATGAATTCCAGCAGAAGATACCCAGATATTTCTAAAATAATCGTGATGATAGAGTGGTGACATGGAAAAGCGCAGGTCAGAGACGGTGCTCGGCGAGCAGGGATCACGAGAGGGCGGCACGGATCAGCCGGGCCCATCACCCTCGGGAAAAACAGGGCCTGACGAAAAGCGTGACGAATCGGTGCGGGTGTGCGGCTACCGGCGATGTGGTGCCGCGCTCCCGCAGGTCAGCGGCCGAGGGAACCGGCCACGGTTCTGTCAGGACGGCAAGACCTGGGGGAGCCGTGGCCTGAACTGTCGCGACGCCGAGGCCGCGCTGGTCGACGCCGATTCCTTGCGTGAGGCGGACACCGAGCTGGACGACACCGCCGTCGCCGCGCTCGCCGGTGAGATCGATCGTGTGCTCGACCCGGCGCGTGGGCTGGTCGAGGTGCTCGCGACGATCAGGCAGCAGCTCGACGCGACCGTCGCGGCGGCACTCGCCGAACGGGACAGTGCCCACGAGGAGGCGGACGAGCACCGGCGGCAGCGCGGTCTCGCCGAGGCCGACGCCACGCTGGCGCGTCAGCAGGCGGAGAAGGACCGCGCGCGTGCGGCGGAGGCGGAGCGGGAGCAGGCCAAGGCCGTCAAGGAACGCGATGACCAGCGTGCCGCGCGCAAGGCGGCGGCGCAGGAGCAGCAGCGCACGTCCGGGCAACTCGCCGCCGTGCGGGACGAACTCGTCCGGGCTAACCAGCGCGCCGAAGCGGCCGCCGCGCTCGCGGGGGATCGGGCGATGGCGTTGGCTTCGGCGACCGCCGAACTCGCCGCGTCCCAGTCGGCCCTCGTCGACGAGCGTGCCCGGAGTCAGGCCGCCGCGGCGCGCGCCGAGGTGGCCGAACTTCAGGCCGCTTCCGCGCGGGATCGGATCGACGCGCTACACGAACAGCTTTCCGCAGCCACCGCGGCCCACGAAACCGCTTTGGCCTCCGCGCGGGCCGACGCCGACCGTCTTCGTACGGAGTTCGACGAGCGGGTCACCACGATCCGCGCGGAGCACGACCGGTCGGTGCGGACGATGCACGACACCACGCTCGCGCTGGGCGCGGAGTTGCGGACGCTGACCGAGCGGAACACCGCGGCCGAGCGGGATCTCGGACGGCTGCTCGATGTCCTCGCGGCGCGCCCGGACGACGAGGCGCTGCCGGACGACGTCCGCAAGCTGCTCGCCGAGCATGTGCGGTGATGCGTCCCCTGCCCCGGAGTGTGCCCGTCCCCGGCAACGGATACTGTCCCGGTGAGCTGGTCGATCTACTACACCGCCCGACGGGACCGTCCGCTTGACGAGACGGAGCAGGGTCTTGTCGCGATGCTGGTCCGCAGGTCCCGATCCGACGTGATCGACAACGCAGGCGGTGAGGGCGGCCTCACCTTCTACGACAGCGACCGGCTGACCGGCACCACTGTGCTCGAGGGCGCGACCAAGCTTCCCCGCCGACGACCGAACGACCTGTGGGTCGCGATCCAGTACTGGTCGGAGGTACTGAGCAAGCTTCGCCTGCTGCTGCCCGACGCGGAGTGGACCGTCAAGGTCGACGATCACGAACTTCCCTGGGACGCGCAGAACGCGCGATACGACCCGACCCGCTAGGTGCGCCGGGTGTGTGCGACGAGGTATCGGCAGGTTTCCGTGGTGGGGTTGATGAACGCGCAGGGCGCGGGCGGGCCGAGCTGGAGGCAGTCGCCGGCGTCGAGTTCGTGCTCGGTCTCGCCCTCGCGGAACCGCAAGTGGCCGTCGAGCACCCAGATCTGCTGGTGGCGGAAGGTGTAGGTCTCGGCGGGGAAGGGAATCTCGGCGCCCGGCGGCAGTTCGACCTCGACCAGTTCGAGCGGGCCGCCGGTCGTCGGCGAGATCGCGCGGCGCCGGTAGCCGCTGGCGGGATCGGTCCACCTCGGCTGATCCGCGGCGCGCACGAGCCGCCGATCACCGCCCTCGGCGCGGGCCACGAGTTCGGACAGTGTCATGCCGAGGGCGCCCGAAAGACGCCCGAGCAGCACCGCGGTCGGCTGGGCTTCGCCGCGTTCGATCTTGCCGATCATGGCGCGCGAGACGCCGGAGCGCTCGGCGAGTGCGCTGGCCGAGAGAGCGCGTTCGAGGCGAGCGGCATGGAGGGTCGCAGCGAGTGACGCGGAGAGCGGGTCCGACATAGTTGTTCACTATAGGACCACTGATGGCTACGATAGTAGTCATGCCTGCTGGGAACCTGAAGATCCGTGACGCCGCCGAGCCGGATGCCGAGGCGTGCGCCGCGATCTACGCGCCGTACGTCACCGATACCGCGATCACCTTCGAGTCCGACCCGCCGTCGCCGCCGGAGATGGCCCGGCGCATCGCCGCGGCGAACGAACGGCACGCCTGGCTGGTCCTGGAGGACGACGGCGACGTCATCGGGTACGCCTACGGCGGGCCGTTCAAGGAACGCGCCGCGTATCGATGGTCCTGTGAGGTCAGTGTCTACCTCGAACGCGGGCGACGCCGGACGGGCGGTGGGCGCGCGCTGTACACCGCCTTGTTCGACAGGCTCGCCGAGCGCGGCTTCCGTACCGCTGTCGCGGGTATGACGCTGCCGAACGACGCGAGTGCGGGGCTCCACCGGGCAATGGGTTTCGAACCGGTGGGGACGTACCGGCGCATCGGCTGGAAGCACGGCGCTTGGCGGGACGTCGCCTGGATGCAGCGGACGCTCTTGATCGACGAGGATCCGCCCACCGAGCCCCGCTGACAAAACTTAAGTAACTACTTGACTTTCTGTCCTCGGATACATTAACTTAAGTATATGCTTAAGTATGACCTCGACCAGGTGTTCAAGGCGCTGGCGGATCCGACGCGGCGAGCACTGGTGGAGCGACTGGTGCGCGGGCCTGCTTCGGTGAGCGAGCTGGCCGCGCCGCTGACGATGTCGCTCGCGGCGGTCGTCCAGCATCTGCAGGTTCTCGAGGCGTCGGGGGTCATCCGGTCCGAGAAGGCCGGCCGGGTGCGCACCTGTCAGGTCGAACCGGCCGCGCTGCGCGTCGCCGAAGGCTGGCTCGGACGGCAGCGCACGCCTTGGGAGCACCGTCTCGACCGGCTCGGCGAGGTCGTCGCCGAGCCGGAAATCCCGGAGGACAGGAGTTCGTCATGACCCGTTCGGTCAAGCACGCCACGTTCAGTCTCGAACGCCGGTACCCCGTCGCACCCGCCCGGGTCTTCGCGGCGTGGTCCGATCCGTCGGCCAAGGCTCGCTGGTTCGGCGCGGACGTCGGCCACGAGCTGGATTTCCGGATCGGTGGCCGGGAAATCAACCGCGGCCGGCACACCGGAGACGGCCCGCTGCTGACGTTCGAGGCGACCTATCACGACATCGTCGACGGAGAGCGCATCGCCTACGCCGGAACGTTGAGCTTCGATGGCACCCTCGCGACGATTTCGATCACCACCGTCGAGTTCGTCCCGGACGGGGAGGGCACCCGGCTGGTCCTGACCGAACAGGGGACGTTCCTCGACGGCGCGGAGGAACCGGCCTGGCGCGAACAGGGCACCGGCGAGTGGCTGGACAAGCTCGACGCGGAACTCCGGCGCGCCCAGCCGTCTCGGTGACGGGCCCGGTGTCAGCCGACGGTTACTCCGCCTTCGGCGGAGTCGGTGGAGCGGCTGAGTTCCTCCCAGGCGTCGAAGTCGTCCTGGACCCGTTGGCGCCCGGCGGTGACCAGGCGTAGCGCGTCCGACCCGAGCAGGACATGCGCAGGAGGCTTCTCCGCGGCCAGGAGGGTGAGGATGGCGTCGCCCGCGCGATCGGGGTCACCGATGCCCTGGCCCGCGAGGGCCAGGCGGCGGGTCCGGATCGGGTCGAACAGGGCGTCGTAGTCGGCGATGCTGCGTGGTGCGCGCACCAGTGACCGGCCTGCCCAGTCGGTTTTGAACGCGCCGGGAGCCACGGCGGTGACCCGCACGCCGAACTGGGTGACCTCCTGGGCGAGGGTGTCGGTGATGCCTTCCAGTGCGTGTTTGCTGCCTTCGTAGAACGCCAGTCCGGGGAAGGTGGTGTGCCCGCCCATCGAGGTGATGACGAAGATGTGGCCACCACGCCGTTCCCGCATGCCGGGCAGGACCGCTTTCACGGTCGCCACCGTGCCGAACACGTTGACTTCGAACTGGCGGCGCAGATCGGCCATCGACGACTCTTCGAAGGTACCTTCGAGCCCGTAGCCGGCGTTGGCCACGAGCACTTCGATCGGGCCCAGCTCCGCTTCGGCGGCCCGCACCGTGGGGTCGATCCGGTCCTCGTCGGACAGGTCGAGGATGAAGGCACGGGCCCGGTCGGGGTCCAGTGCCCGGAAGGCCGCCGCGTGCCGCTCGGTGCGCACGGTGCCCGCGACACGGTGCCCGGCCGCCAGGGCTCGCCGGGCGATGGCCAGCCCGAGGCCGGTGCTGACGCCGGTGATCAGGAATGTGTTGCTCACTACGGATGTCCTTTCATGGATGAGTGTCCGGCCGCGGCGTGCGTGGGCACGGCGGCATGGACCCCGCGGGGATGACGGGGTCGTGTCTGGGTGGTACCGGTGCTGGATCGCCCGGTTCGGGCGGTGGTCAGGACTCGGCGGCGGTGTCCTGGGCGGTCGTGGCGGCGGGTTCGCTGCCCCAGCTGGCCAGCAGTCGCAGGCGCTCCTCGGACGGCGAGCCGGATGGCGCGCAGTAGACGACGAGCGATTGGCCGGGGTCGGCGACCGAGGTGAAGATCTCGTACTGCAGTTCCAGCTCACCGGCGACAGGGTGGTGGAGGCGTTTGAGGCCGGTGCTGCGTTCCTGGACGCGGTGTTCCGACCACCACGCCGGGAACTCGGGTGAGCGCATCATCAGCTCACCGATCAGGTTGGCGATGTGCTGGTTTCGCGGCTGGGTGGCGGCGGCCCGGCGCAATCCGTGCACGTAGTCGCGGGCGACGCGTTCCCAGTCGCGCCACACGAGGCGAGCACGCGGATCCAGCAGTGTCCAGCGCGCCATGCTGCGTTCCCGGCGCGGCAGCGCGGCCACATCGGGAAACAGCAACGCCCACAACGTGTTCCCGCCGACGACGGTGAGGTTCCGGTCGCTGACGAAAGCCGAAGCGAGGTCCATCGACTCCAGCACCTGGCGCAGCGCCGGTCGTAGCCGTGACGAGTGCTCGGCCCGGCCCTCGTGCCCGGCTGGGGTGCCCGCGAGGGCGAACAGGTGCCGCCGCTCGATGTCATCGAACCGCAGCGCGTCGCAGAGGGCATGCAGTACCTGTTCGGACGGCTGCCGGGCGCGGCCTTGTTCCAGCCGGGTGTAGTACTCGATACTCACCCCGGCCAGCTGCGCGACCTCACCGCGCCGCAGACCGGCGACCCGGCGACCGGCGCCGAACTCGACCGGCAGACCGATCTTCTCCGGCGTGAGTCCGGCACGGCGGGCCCGCAGGAAGTCGCCAAGGTCGTTGTTGCCCATGCCCTGAGTCTGCTCTTCGCCCAGTCGATCACCAAGGACATGGCTGGCCCTGCCAGTACTACGTTGCGCGACCCGGTACGACGTGCCCGGGTTCGAGTACGAAGGCCGGGAGGGAGCCCGCCGTGGCGGGTTCAGCTCGCGCGGTAGTGCTGGGGGCTCTGGCCGTACTCGCGTTTGAAGGCGGAGCTGAGCGCGAACGAACTTCCGTAGCCGACTTTGCGCGCCACCGCGCCGAGTGTGGAGTCGGGCTGCTGGCGCAACAGGTCGGCGGCGAGGGCGAGTCGCCAGCCCGCGAGGTAGGACATCGGCGGTTCGCCGACGGCGGTGGCGAAACGGCGGGCGAGCGCCGCGCGTGAGACGCCGGTGTTCGCGGCCAGCTCGGCGATCGTCCAGGGGCGGTCCGGGTGGTCTTGCAGCAAGCGCAGTGCCTGGCCGACGACCGGGTCGTCGTGGGCGCGGTACCAGGCGGGGGCGCGATCGCGGGACTGGGCGAACCAGGTGCGGAGCGCGGCGATCAGCAGCAGGTCGAGGAGCCGGTCGAGAACGGCTTCCTGGCCGGGGACGTCCTTGCCGATTTCCTCGGCGAGCAGCGGGATCAGCGGGCTCTGCCAGTCCGGGGCCCGCAGCACGAGCAGGGGCGGGAGCGCGGCGAGCAGGCGGCGGCTGACCTCGCCCGCGACCGGGTAGGTGCCGGTGAGCATGTCCAGCGGGCCGTCGGTGCCCGAGCCCCAGGTGCGCACGCCGACGTCGCCGAGGTCGGTGAGGTGTTCGCCCTCGGGTGTCCGGCATTCCTGGCCGGGGTGGATGACGGCCTGCGGCGGGGTGGCCGGGTGGTCGGCGACGAGATACGGGTCGGGTCCCCGCGCGATCGCGAGATCACCGGGGCCGAGCCGGACGCCGTCGTCCTCGTCGGGCACGACCCACGCTTCGCCGCGGACGACGGCGATGACGGTCAGCGGTGCGCGGTCTTCGATCCGCAGGCACCAGGGCGGGGTCAGGAGGGACCGGAGCAGGAACGCGCCGTGGGCGCGGGGGCCGTCGAGGAGGGCGGCGAGCGGGTCCATGCCGGAATGGTAGACGCTGGAGCATGGATGTGAGCAGCTGAACGATGGAGCGTCTCACTCGCTGCCGCTTGACTAGTGGTCATGCCTGGGGAAAGGAAGGGTGCCATGGATACGGTGGCGGTCATCGCGCTGGTCGCGGCGACGATCACGGCGGGTCTGTCCGCGGGGCTGTTCTACGCCTACGCGTGTTCGGTGATGCCGGGGCTGGCCCGTGGCGACGCGAAGACGTTCGTCGACGGGATGCGCGGGATCAACGTCGCGATCCTCAACGGCTGGTTCATGGCGACGTTCCTGGGCGCGCCGCTGCTGGCGGCGGTGGCCGGGGCGTTGCACCTGCGCTCGGACCTGCGGGGAGCGTTGCCGTGGGTGGTGGCGGGTTTCGTGCTGCTGATGGTGACGCTGATCGTGACCGGGGTGGTCAACGTGCCGTTGAACAACGCGCTCGAGGCACAGGCGGCCGATGGTTCGGCGACGCTGGAGGAAGTGCGGGCGCGGTTCGAGACGGTTTGGGTGCGGTGGAATGTCGTGCGCGCGGTCTCCTCGACGGCGGGTTTCGGTTGTCTGGTCGGCGCTCTGCTGACCCGTCGCTGACGTTCCCTTAAGGCCACCTTACGGGCGTCAGACGCCCGTAAGGTGGCCTTAACGGCATGGGGTCAGCCGGCGACGCGGAAGAGCAGGTCGGTCGACCATTTCGTGGGGTCGGGCTGTTCGAGCGGGTTGGTGTTGAGGACTTCGAGACGTCCGCCCCACTGCTCGCCGTCCTCGGTTTCGGTGCTGTCCCAGCGCACGCCCTCGGCGGCGCCCCAGTCCAGAACCGCTTTGGTGGCGCCGAAAAGCCCGTCCGGGGCACCGACGTAGTTGCTGAAGACGTACTTGCCCGCGGGGACGACACCGGTGATCAGCGGAGCCTCGGGGATGAAGTCGCCGTCGACCGGTACGCAGGCCTCGGCGGTGAAGCGCATGCCGGGATGGATGACGAGGTACCGGAAGAACGGCGCGCCCGCCGGGGCGAGGCCGTGCTGTGCGAGCAGGCCGATGATCCGCGGGATCTGGTCGGCGATGGTGTCGAACTCAGTGACGCCGATGGTGGCGCGGGCGCCGACGTAGCGCTGGGCTGGACGGTCCGCAAAGGACGGCATGGGATCGGCTCCTCGGTCAGGGGTGTTCGGGGGTGAGGACGGGGCGGACCTCGATGGTTCCGTACGCGGCGGCGGGATGGCGGGAGGCGATGTCGATCGCTTCGTCGAGGTCGCCGCACTCGATGAGGCAGTAGCCGCCGATCTGTTCCTTGGTCTCCGCGAACGGGCCGTCGCTGAGCAGGACTTCGCCGTCGCGGACCCGGATGGTGGTGGCGTCGCCCGGCGGGTGGAGCCCGGCGCCGTCGAGGATGACGCCACGGCGCTGCATTTCCTCGCCCCAGTCGCCACAGCCGTCGTTCCGGTGCTCGGCGGCGGTTTCGTCGCCGCAGATCATGAGCAGGTACCGCATGGTCCGATCCTTTCAGTGCTGGTCGAGGAGGTCACGCAGGCGCGCGCCCGGCATGCTCAAGGTCTTGGCGGTCATCTCGGTCCGTCCGTTTTCGCGCGGTCATCCACCCGACGTGCGGGATCGGCCGGGACCGACACCTCGGCGGAGGAATTTTCCGTGAGCCGCAGTTCGGTGCGGCGGCGGGTGAGGTAGCTGCGTTCGGCAGCGGTCGGGGCCAGCGCGAGCGCGTCGCGGTAGGCCTCGGCGGCTTCGGTGTCGCGGCCGAGCCTGCGGAGGAAGTCCGCGCGGGTGGCCGGGAGCAGGTGGTACCCCGCCAGTGCCCCGCTCTCGGCGAGCCGGTCGACGAGGACGAGGCCGGTGGCCGGACCGGCGGACATGCCGACGGCGACGGCGTGGTTGAGGGCGACGACCGGGGTCGGGGTGTGCTTGCGGAGTTCGCCGTAGAGGCCGGCGATCTGCGCCCAGTCGGTGTCGGCGGGGCGTGCCGCGGTCGCGTGGCAGGCCGCGATGGCCGCTTGGATCTGGTACGGGCCGGGTCGGTGGCGTCGCAACGCGGTTTCCAGGACGGTGGTGCCCTCGGCGATCTCGGCGGTGTCCCACCGTTCGCGGTCCTGTTCTTCGAGCGGGACGAGTTCGCCGCCGGGGCCGACGCGGGTGTCGCGCCGGGCGTGCTGCAGGAGCATCAGCGCGAGCAGGCCGAGTGCCTCGGGTTCGTCGGGCATGAGCCGGGCCAGGACGTGGGCGAGGCGGAGGGCTTCGCCTGCGAGGTCCGGGCGGAGCAGGTCCGGTCCGGCGCTGGCCGAGTAGCCCTCGTTGAACAGCAGGTACAGCACGCGGAGGACGGCGGTGGTGCGTTCGGGCAGCAGGTGTGCGGGCGGGACGCGGTAGGGGATGCCGGCGTTGCGGATCTTGCGTTTCACCCGGACCAGGCGCTGGGACATGGTGGGTTCGGGGACGAGGAAGGCGCGGGCGATCTCGGCGGTGGTCAGCCCGGCCAGCGTGCGCAGTGCGAGCGCGACCTGGGCTTCGACGGCGAGGGCGGGATGGCAGCAGGTGAAGATCAGCCGCAGCAGATCGTCGTGGACGCCGCTGTCGTCGCCGTCGTCGGGGTAGGAGTCGAGCATCTGGGCGGCCTCCCGGAGCTTCCCGGCGCCGAGCGTTTCGCGCCGGAGCCGGTCGATGGCGCGGTTGCGGGCGGCAGTGGTGAGCCAGGCGCCGGGACGGTCCGGGACGCCGTCGCGGCGCCAGGTGCGCAGGGCGAGCGCGAAGGCGTCCTGCGCGCACTCCTCGGCGAGGTCCCAGTCGCCGGTCACCCGGATCAGGGTGGCGACGACCTGGCCCCATTCCTCGCGAAAGGCCTCCGCGACCGCGGTTTCGACGTCCGGTGCCATCTGCTCCCCTCCGTGCCGGTGCGGTTCGGTCGATGGACCGACGAACGGCGCCCCGGCGGACCGACAGCGGAGCCGAAACTATCTCGCGGCGAGGAGTCCTTCCAGCCAGGACACGGTTTCCTCGGCCGGTGGCTGTGCCGCGAGTTCGGCGGCGAAACGCGCGGCATTGCGGCGGTAGCGGTCGTCGTCGAGGACGGCGGTGACGGCGTCGCGGATTTCGGCGGGGGTGACGGTGATCGGGTCGAGGACCTTGCCGAGGCGGAGCGCGGTGACGCGGTCGCCGTTGTTCGGCTGGTCGGCGCCCATCGGCACGAGGACCTGAGGCAGGCCGTGGGCGAGCGCGCCGAGGACGCTGCCGGAGCCGCCGTGGGTGAGGACGGCGTCGCAGTGCGGGAGGACGTCGTGCTGGGGCAGGTAACGGGCGAGGTGGATGTGGCCGGGCTGGGGGCCGAACTCGGCGGGGTCGATGACCGGGCCGACGGTGACCACTGCGGTGACCGGCAGTTCGGCGAGGCCGTCGAGGACGCGGGTGAACAGATCGCCGGATTCGGTGTTGAAGATGGTGCCGAGGGTGAAGTAGACCGTCGGGCGGCCCTCGATCCGCCAGTGCGGTGCCTCGGTGACCGGGGTGGTTTCCGCACGGAAAGTCCGTGCGGTCGGCGGAAGCGGGAAGTCCGGGTCGCGGAAGGCAGGCGGGAAGGGGTTGAGCACGAGGTGTCGTGCGCTCATCCCGGGCGGGGCGTCGGCGGGCAGGGTGTGCGCGGCGCGGACCTCGTCGAGTGCCGGGCCGACGATCTCGGGACGGACGAACGAGCCGGACGCCATGACGAGCACGGTCGCGCAGGGCAGGCCGAGGTGTTCGGCGGCGATCATGGCCCCGAAATCGGCCTCGTCGCACAGGATCAGGTCCGGAGTCCAGTCGGCGCACAGCCGCAGGAGGTCGTCGGCGCGCTGGGTGGCCGCGCGGCGCGCGAAGCCCTCGCGGAGGTCGTTCGCTTCGCGTTCGCGGTCGACCGGGAGCAGCGGCTTGCGCTCACCCGTGCTCCCGTAGTCGGGTCCGGAGGCGAACGCCGGGAATCCCGCCGCTTCGATCGTCGGGACCATGAGTGATTCGCCGGAGAAGGCGACGGTGTGCCCGGCGTCGGCCGCGGCGCGTGCGACCGGTACCAGTGGTTGGAAGTGGCCGTTTCCCCCGACGAACGTGCACAGCAGGCGCATGGGCTCAATCTAGCGAGCGGTGCGGCTCGCGATGAGCGTTTCGATGCTGTCGAGGATGCGGGCGAGGCTGAAGTGGAAGGCGTGGCCGGGGCTGGCCGCCGCACCGTGGGCCTGCCCGGCGGTGGTGCCGACGCGGGAGGCGAGGGGGTAGTTCGCGGGGTCGGCGGCCGGGATCTCCGCGAGCACGGGCGCGCTGGCGTCCCACCACTGCTGGTCGGTCATCCCGCTGTGGCTGACCAGCCGGGCGGCCTCGACCGAGCCGCGCGCGAACCCCTGGACGACGCCGTTGAGCAGGGTGGTCAGGGCGTCCATTTCGAGGTCGTCGAGGCCGATGCCGTCGAGGGCGGCGAGTTCGCGTTCGTATTTGGCGAAAGTGTGCGGGCCCAGGGTCGGGCGGCCGGTGACGACCTGCAGCATCCACGGATGGCGGTGGTACATCCGCCAGCTGTCCTCGGCGATCGCGGTGAGCGCGGCGCGCCATCCGGTGCCGGGTTCGACGGCCGCCAGTTCGGCGTGGACGTGGTCGAGCATGAGGTCGACCAGTTCGGCGCGGCTGGGAACGTAGGTGTAGAGCGACATGGGGGAGACGCCGAGTTCGTCGGCGACGCGGCGCATGGACACACCCGCGATGCCGTCGGTGTCGGCGAGCTTGATGGCCGCGCGGACGACGTCGGTCACCGACAGCTTGGGTTTCGGGCCGCGCCGCGGCGGCCCGTCGACACCCCAGAGCAGCTCGATGGTGCGTCGCGGATCGCCACTGCCGCTGTACTCCGTGCTCACGTCCGTCATTCTGCCCATCACTTTTTTGTACGCCGTACAGAGTTACGGTATACTGTCTCGCGTACGACGTACAGAGAATGGGGTGGGATGATTCTGCGGGAATCCGCGCTGTTCGAACCCGCCGATCCTCCTCGACTGGGGAAGATCGTGTTCTGGGATCTCGACACGAATCCGTCCGAAGACGCCGAGCTGCTGCGCGTGGCAGCGCCGGAAATCCGCGCGGTGGCCGCCCGCCGGGTGCCGGTCGTCGAGGCATTGCCGGCACTGCTGGCCGCGATGGACGCGTCCCCCGCGGTGACGTTCTGGGCGACCGCCGCACGGGCGGCGCTCCGGCTCGTCTCGGCAGGGCGGATGCTGCCCGGGGTGTCCGAGGCGGGGCACGACGCATGGCGGGCCGGTCCGCTGGAACCGGCCGAAGTGGCGTGGTTGCGCGAGCTGGCCGACGCGATGCCCCCGGAGGCACACGCCGCGCCGATTTCGGCGGACGAGACCCGGCTGCCCGCACGGTATCCGCTGTTGCGGGCGTTTCTCGACGCCGTCGTCGACGCGCTGCCCCGCACGCCGGCGGCGGCCGCGGCGACCGGTCAGCGGCTGTACGCCGCGGCCTCCGCGCAGGACGCGACCGGGCTGCGGGACTGGGCGGACGAGGTCTCGGCCGGGCTGGACTCCGGCGTCCGGGTGTCGCTGCGGGTCGAGGTCCCTGGCGGCGATCCGGCGGCCGGACGGTATCGCCTGGTGGTGCAGGCGCACAACCTCGCCGATCCGTCGCAGATCGTCGACGCGGGACAGTTGTGGTCGGGCGCCGGGGATCTGGGGCCGCGGGCGCGGATCGACGTCATGCTCGCACTGCGCCGGGGTGTGCGGGTGTGGCCGGCGCTGGGCCCGCTGCTCGCCGCCGCCGTCCCGGACGAGCTCGACCTGGGCGACGAGGAGATCGGCGAACTGATCGCGGCGGCCGCGCCGCGGCTCGGCGCCGCCGGGATCGACGTCCACTGGCCCGCCGAGCTGGCCGGTGATCTCACGGCTCGCGCTGTCCTTACTTCCGAGGGCGCGCCGCCGGACGATCTGCCGTCGTTCTTCGGCGGTGGCCGGGCGCTGGCCTTCGACTGGCAGCTCGCGCTCGGCGGCGATGTGCTGACCGCGGCGGAGCTGGATGTGCTCGCCGAGGCGCGGCGGCCGGTGGTCCGGCTGCGAGACCGGTGGGTGCTGGTCGATCCGGCGCTCGCGGCGAAGGCACGCGACCGGATGCTCAAGCCGCTGACCCCGGTCGACGCGCTCGGTGTGGCGCTGAGCGGGACCGCGGAGATCGACGGCGAACACGTCGAGGTCGTCACCGAAGGCTGGCTGGATCGGTTGCGGGAACGGCTTTCCGCGGCACCCGAACCACTTCCGCAACCGGCGGGTCTCGCCGCGTCGCTGCGGGACTACCAGCTGCGGGGGCTGCGCTGGCTGGCAACGCAGACCGAGCTCGGGCTCGGCGGGTGTCTCGCCGACGACATGGGGCTGGGCAAGACGATCACGCTCATCGCGCTGCATCTGCACCGCGCGGCGGAGGTGCCAGAAGCCGGACCGACGCTGGTGGTCTGCCCGGCGTCGTTGCTGGGCAACTGGGAGCGGGAGATCGAGCGGTTCGCGCCCGGCACGCCGGTACGTCGCTTCCACGGCGGCGCGCGGTCGCTGGCCGGGCTCGACGGCGGGTTCGTGCTCACCACGTACGGCACGCTGCGCGCCGACCCGGCGCCGCTGGCCGGGGTCGAGTGGGGGCTGCTGGTCGCCGACGAGGCGCAGCACGTCAAGAACCATCGCTCGGGCACGGCGAAGGCCTTGCGGACGCTGCCCGCGTCGGCGCGTATCGCGCTCACCGGTACCCCGGTGGAGAACACGCTGTCGGAGCTGTGGGCGATCCTGGACTGGACGACGCCGGGGCTGCTCGGCGCGCTGCCCGAGTTCCGGCGTCAGTGGGCCAAGCCCATCGAGTCCGGCGATCCCGTCGCGGCGGAGCGGTTCGCGCGACTGCTGCGCCCGTTCCTGTTGCGGCGGCGGAAGTCCGACCCGGGTATCGCGCCGGAGCTGCCCGCGAAGACCGAGACCGACCGCCCGGTCACGCTCACCACCGAGCAGGCGGCGCTGTACGAGGCGACGGTGCGCGAGATGCTGGCGGAGATCTCGGGCAGCGAGGGTATGGCGCGGCGCGGGCGGATCGTCAAGCTGCTCACCGGGCTCAAGCAGATCTGCAACCATCCGGCGCAGTTCCTCAAGGAGACTTCTGGGGAGTCCATTGTGGAGGGACGGTCGGGCAAGCTCGAACTGCTCGACGAGCTGCTGGGCACCATCCTCGCCGAGGACGGCGCGGTGCTGGTGTTCACCCAGTACGTCGCGATGGCGCGGCTGCTGGAACGGCATCTCGCCGAGCGCGGCATCGGGACGCAGCTGCTGCACGGCGGCACGCCGGTCGCGCGCCGCGAGGAGCTGGTCCGCCGGTTCCAGGCGGGCGAGGTCCCGGTGTTCCTGCTGTCGCTCAAGGCGGCGGGCACCGGGTTGAACCTGACCCGCGCCGATCACGTCGTGCACTACGACCGGTGGTGGAATCCGGCGGTCGAGGACCAGGCGACCGACCGCGCGTACCGGATCGGGCAGACGCGGCCGGTGCAGGTCCACCGGCTGGTCGCGGAGGGGACGGTGGAGGACCGGATCGCCGGGATGCTGCGGGAGAAACGCGCGCTGGCCGAGGCGGTGCTGACCGGTGGCGAGGCCGCGCTGACCGAGCTGAGCGACGGGGAACTGACCGAACTGGTCGAGCTGAGGAGGCCTCGATGACCGACGACGTACGCGGATTCCCGGCGTTCGGCGCGCAGCCGGGCCGTGGTCCGTTCGCGCGCTCGTGGTGGGGCCGGGCGTGGATCTCGGCGATGGAGGACACCGCGCTCGACCTGCGTCAGCTCAAACAGGGCCGGAAGTACGCCACGGCGGGGCTGGTCGGGCCGATCGCCGTCGGCCCCGGCCGGATCGCCGCGCAGGTCGACGACGTGGACGGCGGTCCGTACCAGACCCGGCTGCGGCTGGCCGAACTGTCCGATGTGGACTGGGAACGGTTCCTGGACCGGGTGGCCTCCCGCGCCGGGCATCTGGCCGCGCTGCTGGACCGCGACATGCCGCACGACCTGGTCGAGGCCGCCGACGACGCCGGGGTGCACCTGCTGCCCGGGATCGGCGATCTCGATCCGGAATGCGACTGCCCCGGCTGGGAACTGCCGTGCCGGCACGCGGCGGCGTTGTCGTTCCAGGTGTCGTGGCTGCTCGACGCCGATCCGTTCGTCCTGCTGCTCATCCGGGGCAAGGGGGAGCGGGAGGTGCTCGAGGAGTTGCAGCGCCGCAACGCGCCCCGGTTCGTCCGCGCCACCGGTGCAGACGAGGACGTCCCCGTCTCGGACGCCTTCGCCAGGACGGCCCCGGTGATGCCGGACCTCGACGCGTTCACGCCGCGAGGACGGCCCGAAGTGCCCGCGGCGCCGGGTATTCCGGCGGAGACCTTCGCCGTCCTGGCGGACAACGCCGCCGCGGTCGCCGAGGCGATGCTGTCCGGCGCGCCGAAGCTGAACCGGCGCCAGGACGCGGTGCGGCTGGCCGCGACGTTCCCCGGCACCGAGGCCGCGGCGCGGCTGCGGGAGGACGCGGGCGAGGACTTCGCTCGCGCCGTTGCCGCCTGGACGTATGGCGGGCGCGGCGGGCTCGACGTCTTGGAGTCGACCTGGTCGCCGCCGAAGCCGGTGCTCGCGCGGGCGCGGGCGGCACTGGCCGAAGCGGTCGAGGACCGCGGCGTCGTGCTGGAGTTCGACCGCAACCGCGGCACCGTGGCAGGGACGGACGTCCAGCTGCGGGCGGGCCGCGACGGCCGCTGGTACCCCTACCGCGCCGAGGCCGGCGTGTGGTGGCCGTCCGGTTCGCCGGAAACCGACCCCGGTGTCGCCTTCGCTGCCCTGCTCGCCTGACCGGCACCCCGTGCAACAGGGGTAGTCGTCCGATCGCTCAGCGTGTAGAGAAGGGAGCAGGCACGACGAGCGGCGGACATGGGGGTCCGGAATGGCTGCGCTGAATCGACGGGGTTTCATCGCGGGTGTGGCCGGGACGGCCGCGGTACCCGGAATCGGGGTGGTCGCCGCTTCCGGCGCGGCGGCCGCCCCGTCCGGAGAGGAAGCGTCCGCCGGGACCCCGGTGACGCTGACCCAGGGCACGGGCATGGCCGCGCGGATCTCCCCGGACGGCCGTCTCGTCGCCTTCGACGCGGTCGGGGTGCTGTGGGTGATGCCCGCCGAGGGCGGCGCCGCGCACCGGTTGACCGACGATCTGGGCGACGTCGCGTTGCCGGACTGGGCGCCGGACAGCGCGACGCTGGTGTTCCAGTCCTATCGGGACGGTGTCTTCAACCTGTGGACGATCCGGGCCGACGGCACCGGCCTGCGGCAGCTCACTCACGGCCCCTACGACCATCGTGAGCCACGATTCTCCCCGGACGGCAAGAAAATCGCCTGCTCCTCGGACGCGGAGAACGGCTCCTACGGGATCCACCTGCTCGAAGTCGCGAGCGGCACGTCTTCGGTGTTGACCCGCACCGGCGAGCAGGAGTGCGAACCGGCCTGGTCGCCGGACGGCACCAAGGTCGCGATCGTCGTCGGGTACAGCCGCGTCGACGTCGTCACCATCGCCGACGGCTCGCGCACCACGGTGGTGCGGGCGCCCGCCGGGCACACCCTGCACGCGCCGTCATGGACCCCGGACGGTGCGGACCTGGTCTTCCAGCGGCAGCTGCCGAACGGGGACACGCAGCTGGTGCGCGCGGGGAAACCGTTGTTCGCCGGCGAGGAGGTCTTCCCGTTCCCGGTGTCCTGGGCCGGGCCCCGCGAGTACGTCTACACCGCCGACGGGGTGATCCGGCGTCGCTCACTGGACCGTACGACTGTGCGGGACATCGCCTTCACCGCGACCGTGACGGTGACCCGCCCCCGCTACCGCAAGCGGCGACGGGACTTCGACTCCGTCCGGCCGCACCCGGTGATCGGGATCGGCAGCCCTGTCCTGTCACCGGACGGCACGCGGATCGCCTTCCGCGCACTCAACGACGTCTACACGATGCGGATCGGCTCGGCGCCGCGACCGCTGACCGGCGATCACTGGTGGAAATGCGATCCCGCGTGGTCGCCGGACGGGAAATACCTGTCCTACTCGACCGATCGTGGCGGGAAGCTCGACCTCTGGCTGCGCGACCTCGCCACCGGCGAGGACCGGCAGCTGACACACCTGCCCGGCGCGGCGGCGGTGTCGGGTTCGTGGTCGCCGGACAGCGCGCGGCTGGCGTTCCTGAACCAGGACGGCGCGCTGCACGTCGTCGAGGTCGCCACCGGCGCGGTGCGGAAGGTCTACCCCGCGACGTTCGAGCCGGGCAGGCCGAGCTGGTCGGCCGACGGGCGGGTGATCGCGATGGCGGCGATCAAGCCGTACTCGGCGCGGTTCCGGGAAGGGCTCAGCAAGATCCTGCTCGTCGACGTGGCGACCGGGGAGGGCCGGTACGCCGACCCGATCCCGGACCGGTCGATCCAGACCCGCGGCGACGACGGCCCGGTGTTCTCGCCGGACGGCCGCCGGATGGCGTTCGCGATGGCCAGCGTGCTGTGGGTACTCGACGTCCACGCCGACGGCACCCCGGCCGGCGTCCCTCGCCGGATCACCGACGAACTCACCGACGCGCCCAGCTGGAGCGGCGATTCCCGGGAACTGCTCTACCTTTCCGGTGGCAGGCTGCGGATCGTGCCCGCCGAGGGCGGCACCCCGCGTACCGTGCCGGTGCGGCTGAGCTGGACGAACGTGCGTCCCCGGGGTCGCACGCTGATCCGCGCGGGCGCGATGTGGGACGGCGAAAGCCATACGCTGCGCCGGAATGTGGACGTCCTGGTCGAGGGGCACCGGATCGCCGCGGTCGAGCCGCGGCGCGACAGCTGGGACGCCGAGCTGGTGGACGCACGCGACGCCGTCGTGCTGCCGGGCCTGATCGACATGCACCACCACCGCGAGATGCAGGGCTACGAATACGGTGACCGGCAGGGCAGGCTGTGGCTCTCGCTGGGCTTCACCACCACCCGATCGCCGGGCAGCCCGGCCTATCACATGGTCGAGGCTCGCGAGTCGGTCCAGTCGGGTGCGCGCGTGGCGCCCCGGTACTTCGGCACCGGCGAGGCGATCGACGGGGCGCGGGTGTTCTACAACTTCATGCGCCCGACCTTCGACGAGCGGCAGCTCGAACGCGAGCTCGAACGCGCCGAGGCACTGGACTACGACCTGATGAAGGCCTACGTCCGCCTCCCGCCGGAATGGCAGCGCCGGGTGGTGCGCTGGGCACACGAACACGGCGTTCCGGCGACGTCGCACTACAGCTATCCGGCGCTCGGCTTCGGCGGCGACGGGATGGAGCACATGGGCGCGACGAGCAGGTTCGGCTACTCGCGCACGATTTCGGCGCTGGGCAAGGGATATCGGGACGACGTCGCGCTGTTCGCGGCCTCGGGCGCGGCGCGGACGCCGACGTTGTTCCGCAACATCGTGCTCTACGCCGAGGACACGAGCCTGGTCGAGGACCGCCGGGTGCGGACGCTCTACCCGGCCTGGGAGTACGCCAAGCTGCGGGACACGGTCACGAGGGTGCGGAACACCGATCTCACCGCGGACCGGCGCAACCTCGCCCACCAGGTGCAGCAGGTCGCGGCGCTGATCAGGGCGGGCGGCCTGGTGGTCACCGGCACCGACTCGCCGATCGACCACACGGCGGTGAGCACGCACATGAACCTGCGCGCGATGGTCCGGCACGGGCTGACGCCCCACGAGGCGCTGGTGACCGCGACGAGCGCGCCCGGCCGGTTCCTCGGCGAGCCACTCGGCCGGATCGCCCCCGGGATGTTTGCCGACCTGATCGTGGTCGGCGGCGATCCGCTGCGCGACATCCGGCACGCCGCCGACGTCCGCACGGTCGTGAGCAACGGGCTGGTGTACACAGTGGACGATCTGCTCGCGCCGTTCACCACGGCCCGCGCGTCGCTCGCCCCGACGCCGGTCGCGGCCACCCCGGAGCATCCGGCGAACCGGGAGTTCTGGTGGCACGACCCGCATTACGTGGCGGCGAGCAGGCATTCCTGTTGCGCGGGCGACTGAGTCGTCACCACTGGCGGCCGCGGGGGAGCGTGGCCAGGTGCGGTGCCGAAACGTGCAGGACCCGGTACCGCACCTCGTCCTCCTCCGGCGCGGCGTCCCACCAGAGGGTGTAGCGCACCAGCTCCCACGTGCGCGGGTCGATCGCCAGTGCGGCGGAATGGACGTCCCGGCGGCGCGCGTGCGTCTCCAGTTCGCCGAGCGCACGGGCGATGACGTCGGCGGGCATGACCTCGGCGGGCACTGGTTCGGTGTGCTTGCTCGCCGCTCGCGGGGTGTCGCCGAACGCGGGACCTTCCGCGAACGCCAGCCCGGTCCAGTGCTGCACGACCGGGCGGCCGAACGACTCGATGATGCCGCCGAAGCCGCCGTCCCAGAGGAAGGCGTTCATCCCGGCGGCCTCGTGCCACAGGTAGAACGGCGCGTACTGGTTGAGCGTCGAGCCATCGACGCCGCGCTCGCGGATGGCGTAGGCCTTGAGCCCGAGCCCGGGGAAGGCGTCGAGCAGATGTCCGCGGGTGGCGACGCGGTCGCGGATGATGTCCATGTCGTAGTCGGCGGGCAGGGTGATCTCGTACTGCATCGCGTGCATCGGGTCTCCGTTCGCGGTCGTCCCGTACATACTAATAGGTACAGAACCGGAGTTGTGCCCTCTAGGGCACGGCTGCGGACCTGCCGGGCAGCGGGGCACCGGAAGCGGCGAGAGCTGGCTACGGTGGCCGCTGTTCTCCTCGATGGCCCACCACTTCCGATAGCGAGATCCTGATGTCAACGCCTGGTTTTCCACCCAACACCCTCACCGCCGAAGGGGATCCGGTCTGGCTCGTCGAGTTGGCCGCCGAGGATCCGAACCACACGCTCCACGTCGTGAAGGGCCTCGAACCGGCGGAAGCGCTCGAAGCGCTCGGTGCCAAGCCACGGTGGTTCCAGCCCTGCGAGCTGCCCGCTGCCAGGCCGGACGCGGTGACTTCGCTGCCCGGCGCGGCCCTGAAGATCGAACCGGGAGATTCCGCCGCGCTGCTGGCAGGACGTATCGGTGAGTGGACCTTCGTCTACGACGACGGCGGGGCGACCGTTCCCGAGGACGACACCATCCCGCTGTCGGCCGACGGGCGAACGGCCGCTTCGAGTCTGTACACCATCAACGCGGACGCCAGCATGAGCTACGCCGTGAACGGGGAACAGCTCGCCTTCGTCGACGTCGACGACCTCGATCTCGAAGCAGATGTCCCCGACATGCCCGCCGAACTGCGCGCGGCCTTCGCCGCCGCCGGTGTCTTCGAGACCGACTACCTCGAACCCGGCGAGGCCGACTACGCCATCGGCATGCGCGTCGTCTGTGCCCTGGCGGGACTCACCTGCACCCTCGACGACCTGCGCCGGATCCCCTTGCTGGGCACGCCCTTCGGCTGACCCGACCGGCCGCCCCCGGCGTTCGGCTAGGGTCGGGCCCATGGCTCCGACGTTGCTCTGGATCAACGGCCCGTTCGGCGGCGGCAAGACCCAGACGGCCTTCGAACTGCACCGGCGCCTGCCGGGCAGCGAGGTGGCCGACCCCGAGCACCTCGGCTTCGGCCTGCGTCGCATGCTGCCGCGCGCGGTACGCGGCGACTTCCAGGACTTCCCGGCCTGGCGCCACGGCGTCCGCGAGGTCCTCGACCATCTGCTGCGCACCTACGAAGGCACGGACAAGACGATCATCGCGCCGATGACCGTCGTCGTCCCCGCCTACTTCGACGAGATCATCGGCAAGCTCCGCGCCGACGGCCACACCGTGCACCACTTCGCCCTGCTCGCCCGCGAAGACACCGTCCGGCGACGTCTCCGCAGGCGCGTCACGCCGCTCATCCACGGCGACTCCTGGGCGCTGAAGCAGGTCGAACGCTGCCTCACCGCGTTACGCCGCCCCGAGTTCGCCCACCACGTCCACACCGACGACCGCACCGTCGCGCAGGTCGCCGACGAGGTGGCCCGCCACACCGGGCTCGACCTCCGGCCGGACACCACCGGCAGCCTGCGCGCGAACCTGCGCCAGACCTGGGTGAGCGTCAAGCACATCCGGGTCGGTTAGCCCCCGGCCCGCGCGATGATCGCCGCGGTGTCCGTCCCTGCGGGCAGCGTCCCGAACGCGACACCCCAGTCCCCGCCGAACCGCGACGCGCAGAACGCGTCCGCCACCGCCGGGTCGCCGTGCCGCACCAGAAGCGAGCCCTGCAGCGCCAGCGCCATCGACTCCACCAGCCGCCGTGCCCGATACTCCACATCGGACAGATCGGCCAGTTCCTTCTTGAGCCGCGCCACCGCGTCGTCCAGCCGCGCGTCACCACCGGCGGCCAGCTCGACCTCGGCGAAGTAGGCCGCGACCGACTCCGGCTGCTTCGCCATCGCCCGCAGCGCGTCCAGCGCCGCGACGTTCCCGGAACCCTCCCAGATGGACATCAGCGGAGCCTCGCGGTACAGCCGCGGCATCCCGGACTCCTCGACGTACCCGTTGCCGCCCAAGCATTCCAGCGCTTCCGCCGCGTGCGACGGCGCCCGCTTGCACACCCAGTACTTCGTCACCGCGAGCCCCAGCCGCCGGAACGCCTGCTCCTGCGCGTCCCCTGGCCGGTCGGTCGCCGCCGCCAGCCGCATCGCGACGGTGGTCGCCGCGTCCGACTCCAGCAGCAGATCCGCCAGCACGTTCGCCATCAGCGGCTGCTCGGCCAGCGTCTTCCCGAACGCCCGCCGGTGCCGCGCGTGGTGCACGGCCCGCACCGCGCCCAGCCGCATCCCCGACGCGCTGCCGAGCACGCAGTCCAGCCGGGTGTTGTTCACCATCTCGATGATGGTGCGCACGCCGCGCCCCTCCTCGCCGATCAGCCATCCGAGGGCGTTGTCGTACTCGATCTCCGAGGAGGCGTTGGACCGGTTGCCCAGCTTGTCCTTCAACCGCTGCAACAGAATCCGGTTGCGCGAGCCGTCCGGCAGGACGCGGGGGAGCAGGAAGCACGAAAGCCCGCCCGGGGCCTGCGCCAGCGTCAGGAACATGTCCGACATCGGCGCCGAGGTGAACCACTTGTGCCCGACCAGCGTGTAGCTGCCGTCGCCGGCGGGCGTCGCGACGGTGGTGTTGGCGCGGACGTCCGAGCCGCCCTGCTTCTCCGTCATCGACATGCCCGCGATCAGTCCACGCTTCGAACTCGGCTCGCGCAGCCCGAAGTCGTATTCCTTCGCCGCCAGCAACGGCTCGTACTTCGTCGCCAGCTCGGGGTTGAACCGCAACGCCGGGATCGCCGCGTAGGTCATGGAAATCGGGCAGCCGTGCCCGCCCTCGGCCTGGCTCCACACGTAGAACTTCGCCGCGCGCGCCGCGTGCGCCCCGGGCCGCGAGTCCCGCCACGGCGCCGCGTGCAGCCCGTGCGACACCGCGACGTCCATCAGCTCGTGCCAGTACGGATGGAACTCCACCTCGTCGATCCGATGACCGTAGCGATCGTGGGTCCGCAGCACCGGCTCGTTCTCGTTGACCAGCCGCCCCCACTCCTGGACCCGCTCGCTCCCCGCGAGCCTGCCCAGCTCGTGGACCTCCTCGGCCGCCCACCCCGCACCCGCGCGCGTGAGTCCGTCCAGCAGCGCCGGATCCGCGGCGACGTCGTGGTCGGCCAGGGGCGGAACCTGGTTGGTGACCTCATGTGTGGCGGGCATCCGAACCTCCCAAACTACGCAGCACGAACGTGCGCAACTCGACGACATCACTGGCACTGCCACCGCTGAGCGGCCCGATCAACACCTCGGCGGCCGCGCCGACCAGCGCCGCCGCGGTGAGCCGGGCGTCCTGCGCGGGCAGTACCCCGGACCGCACACCGGCCGCGACGTGCCCGGCGACGACGTCGCGGAACGCGCGGCGGAACTCCAGCCGCTCAGCGTCGATCTCCGCCCCGACCGGCTCGGCCAGCAGCGCGTACGCCTGACGCGGAGCCTTCAACGCGCGCGCAGCGAACGTCTCGAACACCACGAGCACCCGCTCGATCGGGTCACCGTCGGCGGAAGCCTCCCGGACCGCCTCCACCTCGCGGGTCACGACCTGCCGGAAGACCCGCAGATCGAGCTCGGCCTTGGTGGGGAAGTGGCGGTACACCGTGCCGGTCGCGACCCCGGCACGCTCGGCGACCGCGGCCATCGAGCATCCGGCGTACCCGTGCGCGGCGAGCTGCTCGACAGCGGCGGCGACGATCTTCTCGTGCTGCGCGTCCAGTCTTTCCTGCACCTTCGGGGTACGGCGGTACGGCACAGCAAGAAGTGAACCACCGATTCATTACTTCAGTCAACGTCCCGCCGCCCCGCACCACGGGGTAATGTCGCGGGCCCATGACCATGTCTGCCGCCGACTCTTCGGCCGTCATCGCCCGGCTCCGCGCCGTCGGCTGCGTCTTCGCCGAGGACGAGGCGCGGCTGCTCATCGCCGAGGCCCGCACGCCGGCCGAACTCGACACCATGGTGCGCCGCCGCGTCGACGGCCTCCCGCTGGAACACATCCTCGGCTGGGCCGAGTTCGCCGGGCGGCGCGTCGCCGTAGGCCCAGGCGTGTTCGTTCCCCGCCGCCGTACCGAATTCCTTGCCCGCCAAGCAATCCGGTACGCGCACCCAGGCGCCGTCGTCGTCGACCTCTGTTGCGGCTCCGGCGCGGTCGGCACCACCGTGGCCACCGCGCTCGACGACGTCGACCTGTACGCCGCGGACCTCGACCCGGCCGCCGTCGAATGCGCCCGCCGCAACGTCATCCCCGTCGGCGGCCAGGTCTTCCAAGGCGACCTCTACACGCCCTTGCCCGCCACCCTGCGCGGACGCGTCGACGTCCTCACCGCCAACGCCCCGTACGTGCCCACCGACGCGATCGAACTGATGCCTCCGGAAGCCCGCGTCCACGAACCGCAGACCGCGCTCGACGGCGGCGCCGACGGCCTCGACATCCTGCGACGCGTCATCGCGGGCGCGTCGACCTGGCTGACCGGCGAGGGCGCAGTCCTCGTCGAAAGCAGCGAACGGCAAGCCCCGGAACTCGCGAAAGCCTTGACACACAACGGATTCCGCCCCCGCGTGGCAAGCTCCGGCGAATTCGGCGCCACCGTCGTCATCGGCACCAGGGGAGCGGACCCGACATTCGCCGAAGCCCCGGACAGCGCTCAGCCAGACGGCTAAGGTCACCGACCATGACCGAACCCGCCTACCTGAGCGCCACCCGCGCCGCCTACGACAAGGTCGCCGCCGACTACCACGAACTGCTCCGCAAGTCGCTCGCGCGGATGCCCTACGACCGCGCCATGCTCGGCGTGTTCGCGGAGTACGTGCGCGCGGCCGACGCCGGACCCGTCGCGGACATCGGCTGCGGACCCGGGCGCATCACGGCCTACCTGGACTCGCTCGGGGTACCGGTCTCCGGCATCGACCTCTCCCCGGAGATGATCGCCGTCGCCCGCCGGACCTACCCCGCGCTGCGCTTCGAGGTCGGCTCGATGTCCGCGCTGGACCTCGAGGACGGCGAACTCGGCGGCGTCGTCGCCTACTACTCGATCATCCACACACCGCCGGAACTGCTCCCGCCGATCTTCGCAGAGTTCGCCAGGGTCCTGGCGCCGGGAGGCCACCTCCTGCTCGCGTTCCAGGTCGGCGACGAACCTCGCCACATCACGAGCGCCTACGGCCACGACGGCCTCGACTACAACGCCTACCGCCTGCAACCGGACCACATCGCCACGCTGGCCACCGATGTCGGGTTCCAGCCGATTTCGCGGCTGGTCCGCGAACCGGAGGGGGAGTACGAGAACAGCCCGCAGGCCCACCTGATCCTCCGCAAACCGGCCGCGGCCTGACCCGGCCTGGTTCCCGAACGCTCAGCCGCGCTCGGGAACCAGCTTGTACGTTTCCCCGTCGCGCACGACACGACCGGCCGTTGGCGTACCGAAATGCGTTCCGAGCACCAGAGTCGGCGAGTCGGCGAACCGCGCGAGGAAATCCCTCCTGGCCCGCGTCGCCGCCTCGGTGTCACTGTCCATTTCCGCCGACCAGTCCGGCCGCGCGATCTGAGCCTGGCAGTGGAACAGATCGCCGGTGATCACGGCGCTTTCGCCGCCGTCCTCGACAAGAACCGAAACATGGCCAGGCGTGTGGCCCGCGGTGGCGATGAGCGAGATTCCCGGGACTACGACCTGTCCCGGCTCGACCCAGGTGATCAGCCCGGCGTCCTCGATCGGTTTGAGCGAGTCCTCGAACACCGCTACCGCGTCGACCATGGTGTAGCCGTATTCGGTGTACGCCTCACGAGCACGCGGATCCTCCGCGAACGCCTTCCAGTGCGCGTACTCCTCACGCACGAAATGGTAGCGAGCGTTGGGGAACGTGGGCCGCCACCGGCCGTCCTCGAACATCGTGTTCCAGCCGACGTGGTCGATGTGCAGGTGGGTCGAGAGCACGCCGTCGACCTCCTCCCGGCGCCACACCTTCTCGAACCTCTCCAGGAAATCCGTGTCGAGATCGTCGAAGACCGGCGCCAGGCGCTTCTTGCCGTTGCCGAGGCCGGTGTCCACCACGACCCTGTGCGTAGGCGTCTCCACCAGCAACGAGTGGACAAGGACGTTCACCTTGCCGTCGTTCAGGTAGGTCGGCTTCAGCCACTCGATGCGCTCGATCTCCTCCACGGTCGACGCCGGCAGGACCCGGAGGAGGAATTCGAGCGGCGCCCAGCTTTCGGTTTCCTCGACCTTCGTGATCGAGATGTCGCCTACGTTCCACTGTTCCATGACACTCCTTGCGATTGTGGTGCCGCCCCTCAGCCGGCCGGTGTCTCCGCGGTGACCGTCAGTACCGCCCGCCCCAGGACGTGCCCGAACATCAGGAAGCCCAGATAAGCGGGCGTGCCCTCGGCCGGGATGTCGAGGTGGGGGACGTCGAGGGCGTGCACGACCACGAAGTAGCGGTGTGCTCCGTGCCCGGCGGGCGGGGCCGCCCCGAAGAAACGGGACACCCGAGCGTCGTTGGGCAGCTGAACGGCACCGTCGGGCAGGAGAGCACCGTCCTCGCTTCCGGCCCCCTCGGCCAGCTCGGTCACGTCCGCCGGGATGTTCGCCACGGCCCAGTGCCAGAACCCGGACCCGGTGGGCGCGTCCGGGTCGTAGACCGTCACGGCGTAGCTCTTCGTGCCCCCGGGCGCACCGCCCCACGCGAGGTGCGGCGAGACGTCCGCGCCCCCGGGCACGGCGGCGCCGGACATCTGCGCGACCGGCCACGGCTCGCCCGCGGAGATGGTCGCGCTGGTCAAAGTGAACGTCGCGGCTTCGGGCAGGCGCGCGAACGGGTTGTTCTCGTGCATGGGACAGGTTCCTTACTTGAGTCGACCCCAGTCGGTCGGGATGATAATCGATCATTTTCATGTTAGTCGATTTTCGAGTTTTGATCTACCATCGAGACATGGCACAGACAGCCCGCGCGGTGACCTCGCCCACCCGGGTCCGCTCCGCCCAGGTCCACGACGAGCTGAAGGCCCAGATCCTCCGTGGCGACTTCGGCCCGAGCGAACCGCTCAAACCCCAGGAACTGGCCACCTCGATGGGGGTGAGCCTGTCGGTCGTCCGCGAGGCACTCCAGCAACTGATCGGCGAAGGCCTCGCCGACCGCCACCCGAACCGGGGCTTCTCCGTGCCCGCCTTCTCGGACCAGCGCTGGCAACAGATCGCCGAAGCACGACGCACCATCGAGCCGAACATGCTCCGGATCTCCATCGAACGCGGCGACCTCGAATGGGAGACCCGGGTCCGAGCCGCACACCACCGCCTCCACCGCACACCCCTGCGACAGGAGGACGAAGGACCGTACGTCAGCGCCGCCTGGTCCGCCGCGCACTACGAATTCCACCGCGCCCTGCTCGACGGCTGCGGCAACCCCGTACTGCTCGAAACATTCGACCGCCTGTGGACGGCGAGCGAACTGGCACGCAGGTGGTCCGGACAACGCACACCCGCTCGCGACCACCTCGGCGAGCACGGAAAGCTCGAACGAGCCGCGTTGGCCCGAGACGCCGACTCCGCCGCCGAAATCCTCGATCAGCACCTGACCCTCACCGCGGCGGCACTCTCACCCGACGACGACCCCCACGCGTCTCGCCAACCTCGCTGACCGCGCCCACCTCATCGAGGGGGAGTGGGCCGCCTCCAGTGCTTCCTCTTCTTCGCCCTGGAGGCGGCCTGACCCACTTCGGGCGAAATCAGGTGGCGGGTTTGCCGAACCAGCGGAAAAGGTGGTCGTCCAGGTCCCGCTGATCGTCGCCGACCCAGGCGACGTGTCCGTCCGGCCGTAGCAGGACGCACGGAACATCCAGTGCCGCAGTGGGATCCGCGAGGTAGTCGACCCGGTCCGGCCAGCCGCCGACGGTCAGCCGTTCGGTGCGGTCCAGCACCAGGCCGCGGCCGCGACGCAGCAGATCGTAGAGGCGGCCGGCTTTCACGTCGATGTCCCGCAGGCGGCGGCCGAGCAGGTCGGGGCCGGCACCGAGGTCGTAGCGGACACCGATCGCGGTGATCTTCTCGATCAGATAGCGGTTCACCTCGTCGAAATCCATCAGTTCGGTGAGCAGCCTCCGCAAGGCCCGCCCGCCCGGTTCCGTGGACAGCAGCTCCTGTTGGGCACGGGTGTTGTCCAGCACGTCCTCGGCGACCGGATAACGCTCGGCCTGGTAGGTGTCCAGCAGCGGTTCCGGCGCCCACCCGCGGAGCTGCGCCGCCAGCTTCCAGCCGAGATTGACCGCGTCCTGAACGCCCAGGTTGAGGCCCTGCCCTCCCAAAGGTGGATGAATATGTGCCGCATCGCCGGCCAGCAGCACCCGCCCGACCCGATACCGTTCGGCCAGCCGGGTGGCGTCCCCGAAACGGGACAGCCAACGAGGGGAGTGCACACCGAAATCCGTTCCGGCGATCGCGCGCAGCTGGTGTTTGAAATCCTCCAGAGTGGGTGGTTCCGCACGATCGCTGACTCCCTCGGCGGGAACCACGACGCGATAAACGCCCTCGCCGAACGGCCTGAGATCGAGAGCCCTGTCATCGGTCCCGCGGATTTCGGCCACCTTGGCAACGATTTCTTCCTGTGACGCGCCCATTTCCATTTCGCCCATCAGCGTCTCGGTCCGGGAGGGCTCGCCGGGGAAGCCGACACCGAGCAGTTTGCGCACCGTGCTGCGCCCGCCGTCACAGCCGACGAGATAGCGCGAACGCAGCCGTTCGCCATCGGCCAGCTCGACGGTCACACCCTCGTCGTCCTGCTCGAAATCGGCCACCGCGCAACCGTGCCGGACGTGCGTGCCCAGACCGATCGCATGCTCTTCGAGCAGGCGGACTATGACCGGCTGCGGAATACCCACCAGATAGGCGTGCGCGGAATCCAGACCCTCGGGCGCGGGTTTGGGGATGGCGGCGAAGAAGCCGCCTGCCGGACGCTGTCGTCCGTGTTCGAGAATGCTGTCCAGCAACCCGCGCATCGCCATCAGCTCGATACTGCGAATATGCAGACCGACTATGCGGACGTACGACACGGGCTCGGTCTCTTTCTCCAGAACGAGTACCCGAACATCGTGCAGCCGCAGTTCGGCGGCCAGCATCGCGCCGGTCGGCCCGCACCCGGCAATGATCACGTCGAAGTCGAACAGGGGAGGCTCGGCCGTATCGTTTGACGACGGCTCGGCGGTGAGCTGCGAAGAGTGCATAGGTGGTGCCTTTCGAGAGTGCCTTGGTGGCGAGGCGCTCCCGGCGACACCTACGTCAATCGCCCGGCCGTGACGGGACGGGGAGCACCCACATCGATCCTGCGTTCATGGGTCTCACCTCCTCGGGCGGTGTCACGGTCGGCTGCAAGTTACAAGCCCAAGCGTCAGCCCGTCCAATCCTTTTACCGCGGTCGGGGTGGGCCCAGGCCGACTACTTGACATAATGTACATTATCGGCACTTGGGGCAGCGCTGATCAGGACGTCGAGAGGGGCTGTCCAGACAGGTAAGTCCACATGTGTGACGCGGTTGCGCACACGTCGATCAGGTGGCCGCAGCGCTGTCCATGGATGTTCGGCCGCCACATCCCTCGCTGACAAAGCCACCCAGAGCACGGCAGCCGGAAGTCCGAGGATCAGGCCCGACAGGTCGACGTTGAGGCGTCCTAGGACATCGCCTCAAAACGTCACTGTGACGTTGTGGGCCAGGGTGTTCGGTTCGGCTGAATCTGAAGACGGACCGGGTCTCCGGCGAAGAATCGCCCTCGGGCCAACGATCTCTTCGAGGGCCCAGCTCGACGAACCGAACGCCCGCCAGGAACCGGTGACGCGTCAAAGCCCACCGACAACGCGTCGAAACGACCCACCCGACCCGAGATTTCCCCCGAGCCGGACCAACCGGTCAATACCGACATTTCATGCATAATTGCTATTATGCATGAAACCGCATACGATCGCGAGAAGAACTCTCACTTTCCGTGATCAGAACACGGAAACCACTTGGGCCCCAGCCAGGCCGTCGCCATCCTTGATGGAGCCGTCCTGTCCGGGCACGGTCGGCACATCGGCTATGGTCAGACCGCCAAGGAACAATCCGGCCTGCTCCCCTGCCGCCGCGGACGACCGCTTCTTGCCGTATGCCTCGATCCGCGAAACGGTCACTGAACGTGACTCCTCGTCGAGAGTGATCTTGGCCGGCTGACCGACGCGCACGGTGCCGCTGGTGACCGTCCCGGTGCAGACCACGCCGCGTACCGGCACGACGAACACCTTCTCCACGGCGAACTGAAACGGCTCCGCCGGGGACTCGGGTTCGCGACGTCGTGAGAACAGGCCCATGGCGTCATCCTCGCACAGGCGGCCTCGGCGCCGGATTGTCGGTGCTGTGCGGTACAAGATCCACATGAGGGTTTCCGAGGCACAGCAAGCCTTTTTCGCGGCACGTCGGCCCCGCAAGGACTCTCCTCACACGACCGCGGCGTACCGCCGCGATCTCGCGGGGATCACCGCGTTGCTGGTGGCCGAGCTGGGCTGTCCCGCCGACGAGCTGGAGGTGGCCGATCTGACCGTGCAGGTGCTGCGGGCGGTGTTCGGCGCGTTCGCGGACAACCACGCGAAGAGTTCCGTGCTGCGGGCCTGGTCCACCTGGAACCAGTTCCTGACGTTCTGCGTGTCCGACGGACTGCTGGGCGGGAATCCGATGGGCGCGGTCGCGCGGCCGAAGACTCCTCCCCTGTCCCCCAAGCCGTTGCGGGGTGAGGAGACGCCGGAGCGGCTGCTGGCTTCGGTGGCGGAGGGGTCGCGGAAGGCGCGGGACCCGTGGCCGGAGCGGGACGTGCTGGTGATCGCGCTGGGCCTGGTGGCCGGGTTGCGGGCGGCGGAGATGCGGACGCTGACCGTGCGTTCGCTCGTGGGCCGGGCCGGTGAGCTGCGGTTGCACGTGCGGGGTAAGGGCAGCCGTGACCGGTCGATTCCGGTGCAGCCGATCATGGCGCGGCTGGTGGAGAGTTATCTGGAGTCGTGTCGCCGCCGGTTCCCGCACGCGCGGTTCGGGCCTTCGTCGGCGTTGCTGCGGGATCGGGCCGGTGAGCCGATCGGGCGTGGGGCGCTGGAGTACCTGGTGAAGTCGTGCTATCGGTGGGCCGGGCTGCACGATCGGGTGCCGGTAGGGGCGAACCTGCACGCTTTGCGGCACACGTTCGCGACGCGGCTGGCCGAGGACGGGGCGACGGCGTCGGAGATCATGCGGTTGCTGGGGCACGCGAGTCTGTCCACGAGTCAGAACTACATCGAGGCGACGGGGCGTGAGCAGCGTGCGGCGGCCGCGAGCAACCGGACGTACGTGGCGTTGGATCGGCTGGTGCCGGAGGCGGATGGTTAACGAAGTTGTTCGAGGTCGCGGGCGGCGCGGGCGAGTTCGTCGGCGAGTTTGCGGAGTTCCGTGGGTTCGGCTCCGTCGTCGGCGGCGGTGACGATGTCTTCGGCGGCGCAGCGGAGCTGGAAGAGCCGGTCCTGGAGGGTGGCGATCTCGGTGTCGGACAGGACGACGGCGTCTTCGGGGAGTCCGCTGCGCTGGAGCGCGGTGCGGCGTTCGTAGGCGCGCTGACGGCAGGACTGGCCGCAGTAGCGGCGCCGCCTGCCGACGTTGCCTGCCGCCGGCAGGCGTCTGCCGCACCAGCCGCAGTGTTTCGGTGCGCTGGTGCGGCGCGGTAGCGCCAGTTCGTCCGCCTGGTGGGCGTCTTCGGCCACTTCCCTCACCCGGCCGACCCTATCCGGCCATCGTCCGCTCACGCTCGGGTCATGGCCGAAGTGCACACTGGAGGGGTGTCGTCACCGTTTCCGTACCTCGCCGATCCGTTCCCCCGTGCGTTCGCCCATCGCGGCTGGCATCTCGATGAGCTGGCGGGGCTGGAGAATTCGCTGCCCGCGTTCCGGCGGGCGGTGGCGGAGGGGTACCGGTATCTGGAGACCGATGTGCACGCGACGTCGGATGGTGTGGTGGTCGTGCATCACGACGCGTCGCTGGATCGGACGACCGATGGTTCGGGGGCGATCGCGCAGCGGACCTGGGCGCAGCTGCGGACGGTGAAGGTCGGTGGGCAGGTGCCGTTGTCGCGGTTGGAGGATGTGCTCGAGGAGTTGCCGGAGGCGCGGTTCAACATCGACGTCAAGGCGAATCAGGCGGTGGAGCCGTTCGTGCGGGTGCTGGAGCGGACCGGTGCCTATGACAGGGTGGCGGCCGCGGCGTTCTCGGACGCTCGGCTGGCGCGGCTGCGGCGGTTGGCGGGGCCGCGGCTGGTGACGTCGATGGGGCCGCGGTCGGTGCTGGCGCTGTGGGCGAACGGGTGGGCGCCGATGTTCCCGATCGCGCGGTTGGCGCGGGGAGCGATGGCGCAGGTGCCGGTGCGGCAGGGGCCGTTGACGGTGGTGGATCGGGCGTTCGTGCGAGCGGCGGTCCGGGCGGGTGCCGAGGTGCACACGTGGACGATCGACGATCCGGTCCAGATGCGGGCGTTGCTGGATCTGGGGGTGCACGGGATCGTGACCGATCGGCCGGATCTGCTGCGTGAGGTGCTCGTCGAGCGGGATGCGTGGCGGCAGGCCGGCTGATCGGTCACGTCTTCCCTATCGGGGTGCCTTGCCTTCCCATGCGGCTTTCCAGGTCTTCGGGCCGAGGCGGCCGGAGTCCTTGATGCCGTTGGCGCGCTGGAGGTCGAGTACGGCCTGTTTGGTCTTGTCGTAGTAGCAGCCGGTGCCCTGGAACTTGTAGCCGTGGGCGTTCATGCGGAGCTGGAAGGTGCGCAGGGCGGGTGCGCAGTCGCCGTAGGCGTAGACGAGGCCGGGCCAGGCGGGTTTCGGGCCGCCGTTGGGTGGTGTGGGCGGCGCCGGGGCGGGGGCGGGCGGGGTGGGTTTGATCGGTGCGGGGCCACCGCCGATGTAGGCGGATTCCTCGTAGGTGGGGACGCGTTTGCTGCGGGCGTCGCCGTCCTCGCGCAGGCCGAGCTTGCCGGCGCATTCCCAGGGCTGCCAGCCGCGCATCCGGTAGAGGTAGAGCGCGCGGTAGTCCTGTTCGCGGCCGCTGGCCTGGTCGGGTCTGCCCTGGCCGCCGACGCTTCGCCAGGTGGGTAGGTCGAACTGGTAGGCGCCGAAGTAGCCGTTTCCGGTGTTGACGGCGTAGCGGCCGCTGGACTCGCACATGCGGAGCTTGGCCCATGCGGCGGCGGAGGGGTCGGCCGAGGCGGTGGTGGCGACGGTGATCTGCAGGCCCAGTACGGCTACGGCGGGGAGAACGATTCTCACCACGGCTCGGTAGGCGGTGCGCAGGCGGTCCTTGATCATGCGCTGCACAGTAGAACTGTGACCCTTTCGCCACAAGAGTCACACTACGCTCTCCAGCATCACATGACACAGGTGGAAATCGGCTCCGCGACACGCCGCGAATTCGGGAAATGGGCGTTCGACGGGGTGCGTCGATCGGGTGATGACGACAAACCGGACACGGTTTCCCTACAACGGGGTCTCGGCTGAGGGCGCGCCAGTACTGTCCCCGCTGACCTCGATGTTCCTGAGCGGAGGAGCCCTGGATGGCGCTGACCGAGACCCGTGCGAGCAAGCGGGAACGGTGGGGCTGGTATTTCTACGACTGGGCGAATTCGCCGTTCTATTCGTCGGTGACGACGGTGTTCGGCGCGCTGTACTTGAGTTCGGTGGCGGCGGCCGACGCGAAGTCGAATATCACCCTTAACGGGGACAGGCCCTGCACGGACGTGGCGGGGGTCGAGAACAAGCTCCAGCACTGTGACGTGACGGTGTTCGGGGTGCAGTTCCCGGCCGGTTCGGTGTGGGGGTATCTGCTGTCGGTGGCGACGGTGGTGCAGGTGCTGGTGCTGCCGATCGCGGGCGCGGTGGCCGACCGGAGCAGGCACAAACGGCGCATCCTGGGCGGGTTCGCGTTCCTCGGTGCCACGGCGGCGGCGCTGATGTTCTTCACGGCGGGGTCGAACTGGCAGCTGGGTGCGGCGTTGTTCGTGGTGGGCAACATCGGCTACGGCGGTTCGCTGGTCGTGTACTACTCGTTCCTGGTCGACATCGCCGGGCCGGACGAGCGGGACGACGTCTCGGCGAAGGGCTGGGCGTTCGGGTATCTCGGCGGTGGCCTGGCGCTGGCGTTGCAGCTGGGGTTCTACCTGGGCCGGGACGCGTTCGGGGTGGATCAGCCGACCGCGGTCCGGGTGTGTTTCCTGACCTCGGGGCTGTGGTGGGCGCTGTTCACCTTGCCGACGTTGCGGGCGCTCCCCCGGACGCATGTGCCGGTGGTGTCGGAGCCGGGGCGGTCGGTGGTGGGTGCGGGGTTCGCGGAGTTGCGGCGGACGCTCGCCGAGGCGAAGGCGTATCCGCTGACGCTGGCGTTTCTCGGCAGCTATCTGGTGTTCACCGACGGGATCAACACGGTCGTCACGGTGTCGGCGCAGTACGGGAAGGACGAGCTGAAGTTCGGCGACGAGGTGCTGATCATGACGGTGCTGGTGATCCAGTTCGTCGCGTATGGGGGCGGGGTGCTGCACGGGCTGGTGGCGCGGCGGCTGGGTGCGAAGCGGACGATCCTGATCAGCCTGGCGTTCTGGGTGGTGGTGCTCGGCGGGGCGTTCTTCGTGCAGCCGGGGCGGCCGGTGCAGTTCTACGCGGTGGCGATCGGGATCGGGCTGGTGCTGGGCGGGACGAACGCGTTGTCGAGGTCGCTGTTCGCGCAGATGATCCCGGCGGGGAAGGACGCGCAGTACTACTCGCTCTACGTCGTGGGTGAGCGGGGGACGTCGTGGCTGGGGCCGCTGGTGTTCGCCGGTGTCGGGCAGGCGACCGGGTCGTTCCGGCTGGCGATCGTGGCGCTGGTGGTGTTCTTCGTGCTGGGGCTGGTGCTGGTGTGGCGGGTTCCGGTGCGCCGCGCGATCGTGGCGGCGGGCAACCGTCCGCCGCGGGTGCTGTGAG
The DNA here is from genome assembly GCF_042739735.1 of Amycolatopsis sp. NPDC059027. NCBI lineage: Bacteria > Bacillati > Actinomycetota > Actinomycetes > Pseudonocardiales > Pseudonocardiaceae > Amycolatopsis > Amycolatopsis sp. NPDC059027. Next base: position 86,788 of record NZ_JBHYIK010000017.1, read on the forward strand.
GCACCGATAGGCTCGACCGTCGTGACTTTCGTGAAAGACAGCGGGCGTGACGGCCCGGTTTCCGCCGGTAGCGGAGTGGACGGTGATCCGACGGACGCGTTGTCCTCGGTTCCCGCGGCAGGGTCGCGGCGGGGAGCTCCTCCGGTGGGCAGGCTGAAGTTCTGCTACGGCCCGATGGATTGCGGGAAGTCGACGCTGGCTTTGCAGATCGACCACAACCATGCCCGGCAGGGGCGCCGTGGCCTGGTCCTGGTGCGGCACGACCGGTCCGGCGAGCCGCAGATCACCAGCCGGATCGGGATCACGCGGCGGGCGGTGGAGGTCGGGACGGCCACGGACGTGCGTGAGCTGGTGCGGCAGGAGTGGGCGCGCGGGCAGCACGTGGACTACGTGATCGTGGACGAGGCCCAGTTCCTCTCCCCCGCCCAGGTCGACCAGCTGGCCGAGCTCGCCGACGACGTCCAGCTCGATGTCTACTGCTTCGGGATCGCGACGGACTTCCGGAGCAGGCTGTTCCCCGGGGCCGCTCGGCTGTTCGAACTGGCGGACGAGCTGCAGCCGGTGCAGGTCGAGGTGCTGTGCTGGTGTGGGCTGCCGGGGCGGTTCAACGCGCGGGTCCAGAACGGGGAGGTAGTCCGTGAGGGGGACACTGTTGTCGTGGCCGATACCGAACAATCCGTAGTTGAATCTTCAGCATCAGTACGTTTCGAGGCCGATCCGGATACTGTGCGTTATCAGGTACTGTGCCGTCGCCACTACCGACAGGGTGATCTGGGGCCCACGGCGGCTCAACACGGCCAGTTACGGTTGACTTGAGCAGAGCGTGAGTAGCCCATCCGGGGGATATCCGCACTAAGAGGCCGTATTCACGTCACGCCAGAGCGCGAAACCGCTCCTACTAGAGGAAGCTGTTGCCGTCGGGTGACACAGCTCATCGTGAGCAACGACATGGTGTACCGGGAATCCTCCGGGCGCCTCGGTCGTTGCATAGGGTGAGCACCACCCTGGCTCCACCCGGAGCTGACTGGAAAGGACCCCCATCATGGCCGACCGTGTTCTCCGTGGAAGCCGGCTGGGAGCGGTCAGCTACGAGACCGACCGCAATCACGATCTCGCCCCGCGGCGCACCGTGCGCTACGCCTGCCCGAAGAACCACGAGTTCGAGGTGCCGTTCTCCGACGACGCCGAGATCCCGACGGTGTGGGAGTGCAGGCTGCACGGCAGCGAGTCCGAGATCGTCGACGGCGGGCAGCCTGAGCAAAAGAAGGTCAAGCCACCGCGTACCCACTGGGACATGCTCCTTGAGCGGCGCTCGATCCCTGAGCTCGAGGAGCTGCTGAACGAACGTCTCGCCGAACTCAAGGGACGTCGGACCCGCTCCGCCTGAGGATTCGGCTTGTAGCTGCTCCCACCACAGATTGAAAGGCCCCCGTGACCTCCCCCCACGGGGGCCTTTCGCCATCCTCGGGGCCGCCGGGTACGTCCGGGGATGCGCTTGGACCCGGCCGGCAGGGACTTCGAGGACATTGTTTGCGGGGTGCCCCTGTCGGCCGGCCGGTCCGGTTGAAGGCGAGGCCTCCTTCGCGCCGGGCCCGGTACTCTCGAAGGTAAGAACCGTGCACGCCCTCCGGCCAGTGCTTGTGCCAGATCCGCAGACCGGTGTTCCAGTTCGGCAAACATTCTCACTTTTGGTCGTCGTTCGGATACCCTGGGTCTTTTGATGAGCGCACGAAGCGGGGTTCGTGATGCCGGGTCAGCTTTCGCCTGCCTTGATGTCGGCGATCCGCTGTGGGGATCACGCGGCCGTGGTGCGCTGTGCCCGCCATGAAGCCGGGTGGAGCCAGAGCGAGCTGGGTCAGCGGTTCGGCTGCGCGGCCAGCACCATCTCACGTTTCGAAAGCGGGCGTCGTCCGCTGCGCGACGTCGCCGTGTTGCGACGGTTCGCCGACGTCCTCGATCTGCCGCCCGAGGCCTTCGGGCTGAACCCTGCCCCGCCCGACCGTGTGCCCGCCCGACACCCACCCACCACCGGAGCTGTCGGGCGCCAAGCCCAGCCGGGAGAGGAGGACGTTCAAGTGCGACGTCGCGCGTTTCTGGTCGCCGCCGGACTGGCCAGTACCTCCCTTGCCACCCCATCCGCCGCCGCGCAGCCCGAGCCCGACCCGGCCGCGATGCTCTACGCCCGTCTGGAGAACGTGCTGGTCGGCCCTGCCCAGTCGGCGCTCACTCCACTCCCGCTCCCCCTGCCGGCCGCGCTCACCACGGCGAAGGACGACTTCCACGCGAGCCGTTACCTGTCGCTGGGCACGCAGCTGCCACAGCTGGTCAGCAACGCCGAAGCCGCCGCCGAGGCTGCCGCGGCCGCGAGCCGGATCGCGCTGGCGCAGGTGTACAACCTCGTCACCCGTGCCCTGCTCAAGCTGCGGGCCAGCGGTCTCGAGTGGATCAGCGCCGATCGCGCGCTGCGGGTCGCGCTGCAGGCCGGTGACCCGCTCACGCTCGCCGAGGCGCAGCGCCTGATGGGCTCGGTGTTCCGGAGGGCGGGGCATCACGAGCGGGCGCAGGCCCTCGTCCTGTCCGCGGCCGAGCAGCTCGACACGACCACCCCGGAACACCTGTCGCTACATGGCGTTCTGATGTGCTCCGCCGGGTACGCCGCCGCGCGCGCCGGGGATCGTGACCGCGCCATGAGCCTGCTGGACGAAGCCGCCGCGACGGCCACTCGCCTGAGCGGGTACCCGGCCCGTCAGCAGGTTCTCAACGCGAACATCATCAGCCACCGGGTGTCAGCCGCCTACCTGCTCGGCGACGCCGGGACCGCCCTCCAGTACGCGCGTGCCGCCCGGCCCGCGGACTTCCCGAGTGCCGAGCGGCACGGCCGCTTCCTCGTCGACGTCGCGCTCGCGTTCGCGCAGTGGGACAAGCCCGAGCAGGCGTACCGGACCCTGCTCGCGGCGGAGCGCCGGGCGCCGGGCGAGGTGCACACGCGCTCGGCCGCCCGAGGCCTGATCAGCGACCTGATGCACCACCGCAACCAGCCGGCGCTGCCCGGCCTGCGTCATCTCGCCGTCCGCAGTCACGTACTCGGGTGACCCGGGTGCCCATCTAGTTGTCCGCGATCCGGCAGGCCGTCCCCGCGATCACCGCGGGCACGTACTGCTTGCGGAAGATCCAGTAACATTCCTCGAAGGAGTCGGCGTCGCAGGCGTCGTGCGCGAGCCATGGTTCGATGTCGTGCTGGCCCACCGCGTAGTCCATGCACGCGCCGAAACCCTGGGTGTTCACCGTGCTCACTGGACTGGCCGACGCACCCGATGCCGTGGCCACCAGCGCGCCCGCCGCGAGCACCGTTGCCGCCACTACCCTGCCGAACATTCCCGTACCTCCCGGTCCGCGCGGCGCCTTTCGCTCGCGCGACACCAGTTGACGGGGTGCGCCGTGGGACACGCCAGAGCGATTCGGCGCGATCAGTCAACGGCACAGCAACATCACCTCACGGTGACGAATTGCTCACTTTTCGTAGACTTGAAGGGCTGAGCCGTTCCCTCACTCGCGTAAGGGATTGCTCCCCGCGTCAAGCGCGTGGCGACGGGTGCCGCGGTTCGTAGATCGGCAGAGTGCTGCCGTCGGGGAGGCGGATCGTGGCGAGCTGTCCCCAGCCGGCGTCGCGGACCTCGTCGACGATCTCGACGCCCTTGTGACGCAGTTCGTCCAGAGTCCGGGCGATGTCATCGCACATCAGGAACAGCTCGTGGTGCGCCTCGCCTTCGCCTGCCGGGTGCACCGCCAGCTCGGCGGGCGGCATCGCGAAGATCGGCCAGCCGCCGCCGGCGTCGACCGAGTCGAGGCCGAGAGTGTCTCCGAAGAACGCGCGTACTTTTTCCGCGGCCGGGCTGAACACGATCGCGTGCAGGCCAGTGAGCATGGCTCGAACCTAGCCCACCGCACGCGGCCTGACGACCGCTCCGGCCTCAGGCGGCTTCCCAGGCCGCCTCGACCATATCGTCGGCGATGGCCGCGGCAAGCGACTCGGCGCGACGCAGCCTCATCGAACCCTCGTATTCCTGCAGGGCGGGTGTCGCGTGGATCTGGCGGCGCAGCGCGGGGATGAGCGGCTCGTGCGGCGCCCGTCCGGTGACCGCCCGGGTGAGGCCTTGCTCGAAGTCTTCGTCCTGTTCGAACACCAGGGCCTCTTTGGAGGCGAAGCGGTCATGCGTTGACACTATCAGACACAAAAACCTACCTGTTGGTAAACCCTAACCGCTAGTGCTACGTTCGGCCGTATGCAGAACGAAGGGAACGAACAATGCACACGGTGATCGTCGGGGCGGGTTTGGTCGGACTGACCACCGCGGCCTCCCTGCGGCTGATCGGGCACGAGGTCACCGTCCTGGAACACGCGCCGCAGGTACGAGCCGCCGGGGCCGGTATCGGCCTGTGGCCCAACGCGCTGCGGGAGTTCGACACCCTCGGCATCGGCGACGACGTGCGCCGCATGGGCAAGCCCGTCGACGCGTGGTTCTACGACCCGGCCGGGCGCCCTATACGCGCGACCGGCTACGACGCGGCCACCTACCTGTTCCTGATGGTGCCGCGGCCGGAACTGAACACCCTGCTCGCCGACACCGTCGGCCGCGACCGGATCCGGCTGGCAACACATGTCACCGGGTTCACCGAACACGGCACACACGTGGAGGTGCATCTCGCCGACGGTGCGCCGCTGCGGGCGGATCTGCTGATCGGCGCGGACGGGGTGTACTCCGACGTACGCGCCGCCCTGGTGCCCGGCAGCGCGGCGGTCGAGCACGCCGGCAACTACGCCTGGCGGGCGGTGCTGCCCGTCGGCGACGAGCGGCCCGAGGGCACGATGGTCACCATCGGCCCCGCACGGACCCGCGGTGGATATACCCGCGTCTCGCACGACCGGACCATGTGGTGGATCGCCCAGTTCGACGCTGGTGAACTCGTTGGCAGCAAACGGGAACGGGCCCTGCGGCGAGCCCGCCACGTGGCCGGGTCCGGCTGGCACGACGAGCTGCTGGAGATGATCGCCGCCACCCCGGAGGAGTCGATCCTCGAGAACCAGATCATGCGCGTCCCCGAGTTGTCACGCTGGACCACGGACCGGGTCGCGCTGATCGGCGATGCCGCGCACGGCCTGTCCCCGCACATCGCGGCGGGCGGCACCCTCGGCATCGAGGACGCCGGCGTGCTGCGCGCCGAATTGGCCGACGGGTCCGACATCGCAAAGGCCCTCGCCCGCTATGAGAGCGCTCGCCGCGCCCGGTTCGAGAAAGTGCACGAGCATTCCGCGGCGGTCGAAAACGCCGACGGCGCCGCCGAGTCAGCCGAGCGCTACGCCGCCTTCAGCCACTGGATGCTCACCACCGCACCCGCCACCTGAAGCCGGCCACACCACGTCGACCAGCGACAACACACGCTCATCCGTGAGCTTGTTGAGGAGAACAGCATGAAGAAAGTCATCTTCGCCGAGTTCGGCGGCCCCGAAGTCCTGCAGCTCCTGGACGCCGAGGAGCCGCACGCGGGCCCAGGTCGGGTACGCATCGCGGTCCGGGCGGCAGGGGTGAACCCCGTCGACTGGCGAGTCCGGGAAGGCCAGGTCCTCGGTGCGCACCCGACCGAACTGCCCTCCGGTGTCGGGCTCGACGCCGCCGGGGTGGTGGACGAAGTCGGCGAGGGCGTCGAAGGGATCGAGATCGGTGACCACGTGTTCGGCGAAGGATCCAGTACCTACGCCGAATTCGCCGTGTTGTCGGCCTGGGCCCGCATGCCCGAGGGACTGACATTCGAGGAGGCGGCCGGATATCCCTCGGTGGTGGAGACCGCGCTGCGCATCATCCGCGAGACCGGTGTCCAATCCGGACAGACGCTGCTGGTCAGCGGCGCGTCCGGGGGCGTCGGATCGGCGGTCCTGCAGATCGCCCGCGAGCGCGGCATCACGGTGATCGGCACGGCCGGTGCCGCGAACCAGGACTACCTTCGCGGTCTCGGCGCCCTCGCCACGACCTACGGCGAGGGCTGGGTCGAACGGGTGCGGCAGCTGGGTCAGGTCGACGCGGCCCTCGACCTGGCAGGCTCGGGCGTGATTCGCGAGCTCGTCGAGCTGACCGGGGATCCGCGGAAGGTGGTCTCCATCGCCGATCTCGGCGCGCCGGAGCTCGGTGTCCGGTTCTCCGGCGTGGCCGCGAGCGTGCCGGACGCGCTGGCCAAGGCCGTCGACCTTATCGCGCGGGGAAAGCTCCACATCCCGGTCGAGAAGTCCTACCCGCTCGCCGACGCCGCGGTGGCGCATGCCGACAGCCAGGCCGGGCACACGCGCGGGCGCCGGGTCATGGTTATCTGAGCCGGCGACCGACGTACCCGGGTCGCCCGGCTGATCAAGGGTTTCGCCAGTGGCCGGGCGACCGTTCGGCGACGAAGACGAATTCACGTCCCGGGCGGTCGGGAGCGTCACGCACGTCCAGTACGCGATACCCCTGCGCGGCCAGGCTCGCCGCCACCTCGTCCCGGCCACGAAACCGGAGGGTCGAGTCCGAGGTGACGACCGCGCCGTCCGACAGAAACCGGTACGTGTAGCGGAAAGACACCAGCGGCAGGCTCACGTCGGTGACCTCACGACGCTGCTCCACCGGGCCGATCCCCGGTACGTCGAGCGTGAGCCGAGCCGGGTCGGCGGCCCAGTCCTCCCAGGCACGACGCTCGGGCCGCCGGGTCTCGAACACGAGGTGACCCTGCGGACGCAACGCATCGCGAACACCTCGAAGCGTGCGCATCCAGTCGTCATCGGTGAGGAAGACCTGGGCCACGTTTCCCGTCATCACGGCGAGGTCGGCGTCGACGGCGCCGGTTGTCGTGGCATCCCCGTGCGACCAGGTGACTCCGGCGGCGCCGTCCTTGGCCTTCGCGACGGCGAGCGACGCCTCCGCGGGATCGACGCCGACGACGCTCCGGCCGCTCGCGGCGAGCAGGATCGCCAGGCAGCCCGTGCCGCAGCCGACGTCGAGCACCCTGGTAGCGCCCAGCTCGCCGGCTATGTCTAGGTACGCCGCCAGGTCGTCGCGGTCTCCGTCGAAAGCGTCGTAGACGAGCGCGAGGCGAGGATCGGCGAAGATCGCGTCAGGCATCCGGCGCGCGATCGCCTCAGCCGAGCTTGAGCAGGCGGCGCACCTGTTTCCACCGCCGCTTCAGGCCCCACGTTCCGACGCGGAGGAACGCTTCCTGGATGATCGAGCCGCTCATCTTCGACTCGCCGATCTCGCGCTCGGTGAACGTGATCGGCACCTCGACGATCTCGAACCCGGCTTCGACCGTGCGCAGTGTCAGGTCGATCTGGAAGCAGTAGCCGTGTGAGGCGACCTCGTCGAGCGCCAGCTTCTCGAGCACCTGGCGGCGGTAGGCGCGGAACCCGGCGGTGATGTCGTTGACCCGCACGCCCAGCGCGATCCGCGAGTAGAGGTTCGCGCCCCGCGACAGGATTTCCCGCCGCTTGGGCCAGTTCACGACGCTGCCGCCGGGCACGTACCGCGAGCCGATCGACAGGTCCGTGTCCCCCAGCGCGTCCAGCAGCCGCGGCAGGTCCTCCGGCGCGTGCGAGCCGTCGGCGTCCATCTCCACGATGGTGACGTAGTCGCGGGCCAGCCCCCACCGGAACCCGGCGATGTAGGCGGCGCCGAGGCCCGCCTTCTCCGTCCGGTGCATGACGTGCACCCGCTCGTCGGCCTTCGCCAGCTCGTCGGCGAGATCGCCGGTGCCGTCGGGGCTGCCGTCGTCGACGATCAGCGCGTGGACGTCAGGGAGCGCCTTGTTCAGGCGTTCGACGATCGGCCTGAGGTTCTCCCGTTCGTTGTACGTCGGGATCACCACCAGCACCGGTTCGATTCCCTGGGCCCCCCGCGGCGCCTGCGCCATCCGTCTTCCTCCGAATCCGCGGGATCAGCCCGCCGCTTCCCCTGTACCCGTGCGCTGCGCGCGCCGGGCGCGCTGTGCACCTCGAACACGAAAGCGGAGCACGAACCCGCCGGCGACCCCGGCGATCGCCAGTGCCAGCAGTCCGTACTCCGTCCACGCACCGAGTCGATCCGACAGCGTAGTCTGCGTCCGTAACGGGACGCGCCCGACCAGCGATTCTGCCGTGAAAAGCCCGGTCGAACTGGTCACCGACCCGTCAGGGGCGATGATCGCGCTGACCCCGCTGACCGCCGAGACCACCACCGCGCGGCTGTGTTCGACCGCCCGCAGCCGCGACATCGCCAGCTGCTGGTAACTCATCTCCCCCGGCCCGTACCAGGCGTTGTTCGTCGGCACGACCAGCAACTCGGCACCTGCGGCCACGGATTCCCTGGCCGGGTAGTCGAACGCGGTCTCGTAGCAGACGAACACCCCGACCTTGGTCTGCGCGACGCTCAGCGCGGGGTTCGCGCCGGTGCCCGGGACCATGTCGACGGTCTCCGCGTCGATGAACGGTGTGACCACCTCGGCGATCTTGCGCGCTGGAACGTATTCGCCGAACGGAACGAGCTGCTGCTTCGAGTAGCGCTGGCCTGGCCCGTTCTTGGGATCCCACGCGATCACCGAGTTCTGTGAGTGCCCATCGGGCAGGCGATACAGCGCGCCGACGAGCGCGGGAACGCCGAAGCTCGCGACCAACTGGTCGAGCTGTGGGTCCGGCCCGACCACGGTGGTCGCGCTCTCAGGCCAGATCACCAGATCAGGCCGCGGCACTCGCTTGTGGTTGATGTCGTCGAGCAGCCGCTCGCTCTCGGCGAGGTGATTGTCCCGCAACAGGGTTCGTTGCCCCTGGAGGGCGAGCCCGATGTCGGGAGCGTTGCCCTGGACGGCGGCGACGGTGCGCTCGCCGTCCTGCGCGCTGGTCCCGATCGTGGGCCACAGCGCCAGCCCGGCCACGATCGGGACCACCGTCAGCACGGCCGTCCCGATGGCTCGACGGTCTCTGAAGGCCACCTTCAGGGACTTCAACGCCCTCAAGGTGGACTTCAGAGACTTGAGGCGAACCAGGAGAGCGGCGAGGGAGAAACCGGTGAGGCAGACGGCGAGTCCGACGAGCGGGGCGCCGCCGATCGAGGCCAGCGGCAGGAAGACACCCTCGGGCTGGCTGAACGCGACCCGGCCCCACGGGAATCCGCCGAGCGGGAACCAGGTGCGCGGGGTTTCCAGCGCGACGAACACCAGCGCGGACCACAGTGGAGCGAGCGGCAGCCGGGACACCACGGTGACGAGCCAGCCCGCGAGTCCGAAGTAGACGGACAGCGCCAGGCAGAGGCCGAGCCACGGCCACGGTCCGAAGTCCGGGCCGAGGAAGTCGAGCAGCCAGGTCAGCAGCGGCAGGAAGAACGCGAGCCCGAAGACGAAGCCGTAGCCGAACCCGCCGCGGAACCGGCGTCCGTGCAGGACGAGGCCGAATCCGGCGAACGCGAGCGGCGCCAGCCACCACAGCGGACGCGGTGCGAAGCTCAGGTAGAACACGAAACCCGAGGCCGCCGCGGCGGCGAGGCGCAGCAGCCAGGCGCGCGAGATCCGGCGTCGCCGGACGGGTTCGGCGGGCACCTCGGGCTCGGTGTCCGCAGCGGTCGCTACCACGGGAGGTAACTCTACGTGGTGGAGGTGAAGTCGTCGTAGATGACCTCTCCCCCGCGCACGGTACGCAGGCACCGGGGCAGCGACGCGTCCTCGTCGAGCCTCGGCAGCGGCGGCACCCCGGCGCGCGGATCGGTGGTCCAGCGCTGGACGCGGCTGTCCGGGGTGGCGACGACGAGGTCCGTCGCGTCCCACACGGCGTAGTGCGCAGGCGCCCCCGCGACGAGGCTGCCGGTGACTCCGTCGTTGACGCCCGCTGCGCGGTGCCCGGCCCGGGTGTGCGCGGTGAACGCGGCCCGCGGTGACAGTCCCGAACCCGGGGTGTGGTGGTAGACGGCAGCGCGGACCGCGGCCCACGGGTCGAGCGGGGTCACCGGGGCGTCGGAGCCGAAGGCGAGCAGGACGCCTTCGGCGGCGAGCGCGGCGAACGGGTTCAGCCCGGTCGCGCGTTCGCCGAGACGTTCCGCGTACATGCCGTGGTCACCGCCCCACGTGGCGTCGAACAGCGGCTGCGTCGACGCGACGACACCCCAGCCCGCCAGCGCGCGGGCCTGACCGGCGTCGACCATCTCGAGGTGTTCCAGGCGGTGGTGACGCGCGGCGAGAGCGCGCTGGCCGACCTGCTTCTCCGCCAGCCGGAAGCCCTCGATCACCTCGGTCACCGCGGCGTCGCCGATGACGTGGAAGCCGGCCTGCAGCCCGGCTTCGGTGCAGGCGGCCAGATGGTCGCCGATGGCTTGGGCGTCCAGGTAGAGCGCGCCGGATTCCGCGGGCCGGTCGTGGTAGGGGGCGCGCAGCGCGGCGGTGCGGGAACCGAGCGCGCCGTCGACGAACAGGTCTCCCGCCGCGCCGCGGGCGCCGAGTGCGCGGGCGGCTTCGACGTCGGTCTCGCCCCAGTAACCAACGACCTCGGGCAGCCGGGGTTCGGTGGCGAGCGCGAGCAGCGTGGCGAAGTCCTCGCGGCCGGAGATGTCCGGCCCGCCGCATTCGTGGACGCTGACGACGCCCCGTGCGGCCGCGTCGGCGAGGAACGCGCGCTGGGCCTGCTCCCGCTGGGCCGGGCCGATCGCGGCACGCGCGGCATGGCGGACGTGGTGGTGGGCGGCGCGGGTCAGCGGGCCGTCGGCCGACCAGCCGTCGGCTTCACGGGCCTCGGGAGCCAGCGCGAGCAGTGCGCTGGACACCAGCGCGGAGTGGACGTCGACCCGGCTCAGGTAGACCGCGACGTCGCCGGCGACTTCGTCGAGTTCCGCGCGGCTCGGCAGCCGCGGGCTGGTCCAAGTGGACTCGTCCCAGCCGTGCGCCAGCAGCACCCGGCCCGGGATCGCTGCGGCGCGGACGGCGGCGAGCATCTCGCCCGCGTCGCGGATGGTGGTGAGGTCGAGGCCGGCCAGGTGCAGCCCGGCCGAGGTGGCGTGCACGTGGGCGTCGACGAAGGCGGGTGCGACGAACGCGCCGCCGAGGTCGATCACCTCGGCGTCCGGATGCAGTGCGCGGGCCGGGGCGTCCTGGCCGATCCACACGATCGTGCCGCCGGTGACCGCCATCGCGGTGGCGTCCGGGGAGGCCGGGGAGTAGACGCGCCCGCCGAGCAGAAGCGTCGTCCTGTCGTTCGTCACGTCCCCGAGTGTGCCCGGTCGGGTGGACCGCTCCGCAGCGGGGATCACCAGGTGTGACACTCCGAGATCTGCGAGAATATTTACGGTGTGAGAACGTTATGACAGGATATTTTTACGCGTTCCCGACGACTAGGAGTACAAGTGACTGCGATCCAGGAACCTGTGACGCCAGCCGCCGCCTTTGACCAGCCCTACGAGTACGCCCGCGCCGAGCTGGTGGAACCCGATTGGCGACGCTTCCCCGGTTGGCGGGACGTCACCGAGGCCCAATGGCGTGACGCGCAGTGGCAGCGCGTGCACTGCGTCCGCAACGTCAAGCAGCTGCGCGCCCTGATGGGTGACCTGCTGGACGAGCGCTTCTACGAGGATCTGCTCGAAGACCAGCGCGAGATGGCCACGATGTCGATGTTGCTGCCGCCGCAGATGATCAACACGATGGCGCCGGCCGCGGGGACCGACCCGGCGGAGGTGACCGAGGCCTTCTACGCCGACCCGATCCGGCGGTACATGATGCCGGTCCGCAGCGACCGTGACACGACGTGGCCGAGCCACCCGCATTCCGAGCGGGACTCGCTGCACGAGGCGGAGATGTGGGTCGTGGAGGGGCTGACCCACCGCTACCCGACCAAGGTGCTCGCCGAGATGATCTCCACCTGTCCGCAGTACTGCGGACACTGCACCCGGATGGACCTGGTCGGCAACTCCACCGAGCAGATCGAAAAGCACAAGCTCGCGCTCAAACCGGTCGACCGCCAGGACGCGATGATCGACTACCTCAAGAAGACCCCCGGCGTGCGGGACGTGGTCGTGTCCGGCGGCGACGTGGCCAACGTGCCGTGGCCGCAGCTGGAGTCGTTCCTGATGCGGCTGCTGGACATCGAGACCGTGCGGGACATCCGGCTCGCGACCAAGGCACTGGCCGCGCTGCCGCAGCACTGGATCCAGCCGAAGGTCGTCGAGGGCCTGCAGCGAGTCGCGGTAACCGCGCGGCGGCGCGGCGTCAACCTCGCCATCCACACGCACGTCAACCACGCCCAGTCGGTGACCCCGCTGGTGGCCGAGGCCTCACGCACCGCGCTCGACGTCGGGGTGCGGGACGTGCGCAACCAGGGCGTGCTGATGCGCGGGGTCAACGCGACACCCGCCGAACTGCTCGACCTGTGCTTCGCCTTGCAGGGCGAGGCGAACATCCTGCCGTACTACTTCTACATGTGCGACATGATCCCGAACGCGGAGCACTGGCGCGTCGCGGTCTGGGAGGCTCAGGAACTGCAGCACGCGATCATGGGCTACCTCCCCGGCTACGCCACCCCGCGGATCGTCTGCGACGTGCCTTACGTCGGAAAGCGCTGGGTCCATCAGCTCGCCGAGTACGACCGCGAGCTGGGCATTTCCTACTGGACCAAGAACTACCGGACCGGCATCGAACACGAGGACCCGGAGGCCTTGCGACGTCGTTACCCCTACTACGACCCGATCCAGACGCTGCCGGCGGCCGGGCAAAAGTGGTGGACCGACCAGTAGTCCCGCTGACCCGAGCACATGATCCCGACCGCTTGCCCGCGGCCGGGCGAGGGATCCGCGAGCTGCGGCTAACCGTCACGGGATCCCTGCCATGCCACGGGCGAACCGCGCGGTGGAAGAAGACCGCAAAGCGGTGCCTGACCAGCGGATATACCGCTGGTCAGGCACCTGTCGAAGTGTCACAGCGTTTGCCGCCAGTCCACCAGTGCCAACCCGGTCCACTGGCGGCAGTTATCCGACAGCGAATCCGACAGCGAATCGGAGTGAACACAGCCGTCCGGGTGGCGCGTGTATGCAATCGCGGGCGGCTCGCCACAGCGATCGCCGTGCCGTCGTCCGGACGCCATCCGATCAAACGGATCGCAATCAATCCACGGAGGACATCGCCGCCGAGGTCCTGCCGAGTACGTGACCTGACCGGAGACCCGGCGGAAGTCGCCAAGCTCAACCAGATCGACACCAATAACGCCGCCCTGCGGACCGCGTGGGAATCCGTGCTGTGTCTCAAAGACTATGTCACCGCGCGGAAATCCGGTGACTGGAACGGCGGACTCGACCAGTACCTCACGAACCCGCCTTCCGGCTACCGCGCGATCGGCAAGAAAAAGTGGGGCCGCTCGGAAACCAGGGCCACCATGAACGCGTACGGGGAGGACCGGGTGTTCCCGGTGCCGGAGGACGTCGATCCGTCCGGACGGATCGCGATGACCTCGCATTTCAAGCTCGCGAGGATCGGTATGCGCAGCCCCAGAATGTACGTCTACGACGGTCACCCAAGCACGCCGTGTGTCTACATCGGTTACATCGGCGTGCACCTGACCAACACGCAGACCAACTGACGAAGCTGCACCGCAGCGGCCTCCACCACGCCTATCAACCAGCTGACTCGAGCCCGGCGCGTGACACCGGCGGGGCGTCGGCGATGCTGTGGGCGTGGAGTACGTGTCCAGAGTGCCGCGACCGCCGCTGGACGGGCTGATCGACGACATCTACTACCTGGAGGGCACCCCACCGTACGCCCGGCTGACGCTGCCGCCGATGCCCGCGGCGTTGCTCATTGTCAACCTCGGGGCGCCGTTCCGCATCCGCGCCGGCACCGGCATCGCGACGGCCGAGTACGCCGACGGCTGCGTGGTCACCATGCCCACCCGCGCGGTGGAGTTCGGCTACCCACCCCGGACTCGCTCCGTCGGCGTGCACTTCAAGCCGTGGGGGGCGGCGCCGTTCCTGCCGATGCCCGCGGCCGAAATGTGCGACCGGCCGGTGACGGTGGAGCAGGTCTGGGGCCGGCCCGCCGTTGCCGAGCTGCGAGACCGGCTGGCCACGGCGGACGGACCGCACGAGATGCTGACGCTGCTCGAGGAAGAGCTGATGCGACGGCTGGGCGAGACCGCCGGCCTGGGGCTGGTCCGCCACACGAGCAGCGTCCTCGCGGCGACCAGCGGGGCGATGGCGATCGGCGACCTGAGCGTGGCAGCCGGTGTCAGCAGCACCCATCTGGCACAGCGGTTCAAGCAGCTCATCGGCGTCACGCCGAAGCGGCTGGCCCGCACCTACCGCCTCACCGCCACCGTGTTCGCGATCGACCCCGCCGGACCGATCGACTGGAGCGACCTCGCCAGTGGGGCCGGCTACTTCGACCAGGCCCACTTCGGCCACGAGTTCCGGGAGTTCACCGGGCTCACGCCGACCCGGTACCTCGAAATCCGGCGGCGGTTCCTGCGCGAACATCCCGGCCACGTGCTGGCAGGCTGGCCGCTGCCCGCCGATTGATTTCTTACAAGAGCGACAGCTCACGACACGTTAATTTGGGGGGCCCCGAAGCAGAGGAGAGCCCCGTGGGCAAGGTGGTCATGTACGGCTCGGTGTCGGTGGACGGCTTCATCGCGGACGAGAACGACCAGCCCGGACCGCTGTTCGACTGGTTGTCCAGCGGTGACGTCCCCTTGGACGAGAGCGGAGCGCTCAAGGTATCGCGGAGGTCCTACGACTACACCCGGCCGTACTGGGACCAGATCGGGGTGACCATCGCCGGCCGCCACGTCTTCGACATCACGGACGGCTGGGACGGGAAGCCTCCGAGCGGGATCGACCACGTGGTCGTCGTGACGCACCGGCCGGAGCCTGAGGGCTGGGACCCCGAGGCGCCGTTTCACTTCGTCGACGGCATCGAGGCAGCCGTGGTCAAGGCGCAGGAACTCGCGGGCGACCGGCTGGTCGAGGTCGCCGCCGGCGACGTCGGTGGCCAGGTGCTCGCCGCGGGCCTTGTCGACGAGGTGCGCATGGACGTCGTACCCGTCGTGTTCGGGTCCGGCAAGCGCTACTTCGGATCGGTCCACGCGCAGCACCTGCTGGAGGATCCCGACGTGGTGATTCAGGGCAACCGGGTGCTTCACCTGCGCCATCGGGTGCGCCGTTGACCGACCTGGGCGGGCACGTCGGCCAGACACCCCGGCGTAAGGCACTCCCCGGTTGCCACCAGGCCTTGGGGCCCATCATGGTGTGGCGGTGACGACCGCGCGGGACCGGTCCGCGGCGATCCGCACCGCCAGCACGCCGAGCACCATGCCCATCACGTAGCGCTGGGCCTTCAGCCAGCCGGGCCGGTCGCCGAGGAACCGGGCGATCGAGCCCGCGGACATCGCGATCAGGCCGTTCACGGTGATCGCGATGGTGATCTGGACCAGGCCGAGCGTCAAGCTCTGCGCCGCGACGCTGCCCTGCGCCGGGACCACGAACTGGGGCAGCAGCGAGACGTACATGATGGCGATCTTGGGGTTGAGCAGGTTGGTGACCAGGCCCATCGTGAACAGCTTCCCGGGCCGGTCCGCCGGCAGCGCCCCAGGCTGGACAGGACGATGACGTACCCGGGTGACGTCATCCGACGGTCGCCGCGGCTTTCCCCTGGTTCCTAGCGTGTGTCCGGCACGCAGGAAACCGGGAACGAGAAGGAAAGCCCATGTCTGAAGTCACCTATACCGCTGTCGCCACTTCCACCGCCGAGGGCCGCAACGGGGGCCGCGCCACCTCCGACGACGGGGTGCTCGACATCGGGCTCGCCGTGCCCAAGGCGCTCGGCGGCGCGGGTGGGGGCACGAACCCGGAGCAGCTGTTCGCCGCGGGCTGGGCGTCCTGCTTCGTCGGCGCCGTGCGCCGGGTGGCGAGCGTGAAGAAGGTCAAGCTGCAGGACCTGGCTGTCGTCGCGGAGGTCACGCTGCACCACGACACCGACGCGGGAGAATTCAAGCTCAGCGCGGTGCTGCACCTCGAGGCCTCGGGCATCGACCAGGCCACCGCCGACGAACTGACTCACGGCGCGCACCAGGTGTGCCCGTACTCGAAGGCGACCCGGGGCAATATCGAGGTCACCCTCGACGCCACCGTCGCGTGATGGCCGGTCCAGGGCCGAGCTGCCGAGCCATCGAGAACCTGATCGCCCGGTACGCCGAACTCGTGGACGACGGCGATTTCGCGGGGCTCGGCGTCCTGCTGGCCGACGCCACCTTCACCGGCAGCGGTGAGCCGGTGAGCGGACGCGAAGCGATCGAAAAGATGTTCCGCGACACGCTGATCGTCTACGCCGACGGCACGCCGAAGACCCACCACGTCACCACCAATCTCGCGATCGAGGTCGACGAAGAGGCGGGCACAGCGACCGCACGTTCCTACGTCACCGTGTTCCAGGCACTGCCCGAGCTGCCCTTCCAACCCGTCGCCGGCGGCCGGTACCACGACCGGTTCGCCCGCGACGACGGGCGATGGCGGTTCGTCGAGCGGAACGTCCGCATCACCCTCGTCGGCGACGTCAGCCGCCATCTGCGCTCGGCCGCCGCGCCACGCTAGCTCCGACCGTCCGGAAAGGACGGTTCACCGAAAGGACCCATCCGATGCACAAGGCTTGTCGCTTCGTGGTCGCCGCGACAGCGGCCGCGGGCCTGTCCCTCGCCGTGCTGCCAGGGGCCGCGCACGCGACACCCGGCAGAGGCGTCACCGCGGTCACGATCTTCGACCGTGTGGCCGACGGCACCGAGTACGTACTGAAGGAGATCACGCTGGCGCCGGGCGGCAGTACGGGCTGGCATTTCCACCCAGGCCCGGTGCGCGGCGTCGTCAAGCAGGGCGTGCTGAGTCACCACGACTCCACCTGTGCGAGCGACGGTGTCTATCACGCCGGAGCGGTCATCGCCGAACAGAGCGGGCCCGGTTACGTCCACATCGGACGTAACCTCGGGGAGACCCCGGTCGTGCTCGAAGTGCTCTACCGGAACCCCGTCGGGCAACCACTGGCCGTGGACGTCCCGAATCCCGGCTGTTCGTTCGAGTGACCGCCGTGGAAGAGCATTCGTCCCCCGGTGACCGGACGTCACGGTCCATTCCGGACGAGGGAAAAACCCGCCACTACGCCGTTTTCATCACTGGCTTGGCGAGCTACTTCGTCGAGTACGACGGCCTGCCGACACCTACCACCGAAAGCCGGGTTCCCGTGCGGACATCCCGAAGAGGAAGCTGATGAGCCTCGTAACGAAACTGCTGACGGCCGCGGTGCCGCTCGCCGTGCTGGTCCCGCTCACGACGAGCGCGACACCGCAGCCCACCGCCACGGAGTCCGTGGTCCGGGCGGCCGAAGCGACGACGTCCAGCTGTACGGCGCTCCCGGTCACCGCTCCGGCCGGGGCGAGGATCGAGACGGTGCGAGCGGTCCGTCACCATGGCGGCACCGTCTCGTTCCCGGCCACCCCGCTGAGCCCTGCCACGTCGGTCACCGACGTCCCGGCGTACTGCGAGATCACGGTCATCCTCGGTCATTCCGGAGCGAACGACCACGTCAGGATCGCGGTCACCCTGCCGGAAACCGGCTGGACGGGCCGGCTGCAGGCGGTCGGTGGAAGCGCTTACGCCGCCGGGGACTTCGGCGCGCCCCTGGTCCAGGCGGTCAAGGACGGCTACGCGGGCGTGACCACCGACGCCGGGGTGTCCTCCGACCCGCTCGACACCCGCTGGGCACTCAAGGCGGATGGCACGGTCGACCAGCCGTTGCTGACGAACTTCGCGACCCGTTCGGTGCACGAATCGGCCGTGATCGGCAAGGACGTGACCCGGAAGTTCTACCACCGGGCCGTCTCGTACGCGTACTGGAACGGCTGCTCGACCGGCGGACGTCAGGGCTACGCCGAGGCCCAGAACTACGCGAGCGACTTCGACGGCGTCCTGGCCAACGCTCCGGCGGTCGACTGGACGCGGTTCGCGGTCGCGACCCTGTGGCCGAAGGTCGTGATGAACAACGACCACCACTTCGTCGCCAACTGTGTGCTCGACGCCTTCCGAAAGGCCGCGATCAAGGCCTGCGACCCGAACGACGGAGTCACCAACGGCGTCATCGACCGCCCCGACGAGTGCGGTTACGATCCCCGCTCCCTCGTGGGCTCCCGAATTCCCTGTGAGGGCAAGGAAATCACTGTGACGGCCGCGGACGCTGACGTCGTGCGCAAGATCTGGGCGGGACCGGCCGATGGCCACGGCCGGAAGCTGTGGGCGGGCCTGCCGAAGGGCGCGGACTTCACCTGGCTGGCCGGTACCCAGGCCGCACCGGACGGCACCCTGTCCGCGCCCGGGTTTCCCGTCGCCGTCAAATGGGTGCAGAGCTTCCTGAAGAAGCAGCCGGAGTTCGACACCGCGACGATCACCTACGACCAGTTCACCGAGCTGTTCCGCCAGTCGGCGAGGGAGTACGACAGCACGATCGGCACCGCGGACCCCGACCTGTCCGCGTTCCGCCGGGCCGGGGGCAAGCTACTCACCTACGTCGGCACCGCCGACCAGCTGATCCCGCCGGGCGGCACCCTGCAGTACCGGCGGCAGGTGGAGCGGCGGATGGGCGGCGCCGACCGCGTGAACGACTTCTACCGCCTGTTCCTCGCCCCTGGCGTCGAACACTGTGGCGGTGGCGCCGGGCCGCGGCCGACCGATCCGCTGGGGACGCTGGTGGACTGGGTCGAGCACGGCAAGGCACCGGCCACCCTCGCGGCGGCCACCACCGACGGCTCCGCGACGCGAAACCTCTGCCCGTACCCGCAGGTCTCACGCTATACCGGGCACGGTGACCCCGCGGCGGCGTCGAGCTACCGCTGCACCGGGCACTGAGCCTCGTCCTCCCGTGGCCGTCCGTGTTCCCGGCACGGACGGCCACGGGCGTTGGTCACGCGTGCTCGTCGACCGGTCCGAGCAGCTTGGTGCGGAACAGGTCCAGCACTTGATCGAGCGCGATCCGGGTCGGGGTGCCGGGGCTGTCGACGAGGTGCTCGGTGAGTACGGAGTGCGGCGGGAGCACACCTTCCGGGTTGGCGTCCTCGTCGTCCAGCTCGACGGCTACGAACGCGTCGCCCAGTTCCCGGCGCAGGAACCCGAATCGTGCCTCGGGTACGAACTTGTCGCCGCGGAAACGCATTCCGAGCACCTGCAGCCCCTCGCGGGCACAACGGTCCTTCACCACGGCGAGGTCCGCGGCCGAGATGTCGATCGTGCCCGCGCGCCGGCGGCCGATCGCCAACGGCAGCGACGGCTGCGAAAGCACCGGCGCGAGCAACCGGTCGTCGACCGCCATCGCCAGCGCGAATCCGCCGGTCAGGCACATCCCGACGGCGCCGACGCCGGGCCCGCCACAACGTTCGTGTTCGCGGGCGGCCAGCGCCCGCAGCCAGGTCACCACCCGGGAGGAGCGGCCGGTCGCCAGCAGGGTGAATTCCTTGCTGACACACACTTTGGCCATCGTCTCGACCCCGTAGGCGAGCATCGCCGCGTAGCCGTGGGCGGCCGGGTTCGGGTCCCGCCCGGCTCGCCCGAACAGGTCCGGCATGACCACGGTGCAGCCGATCGCGGCGACCCGCTCGGCGAACTCGGCGACCTTCGGCGTGATGCCGGGGACTTCGGACATCACGATCACGGCGGGCCCGGTCCCGCGCCGGTGGACGGCGTGCGTCACGCCGTCGTGGGTGAAGTCCTCCCGCGAGAAGCCACTGAGGTCGTGGTCGGTCATCGAGCCGCCTTCCGGTCAACGGGCTGCCGCCCACGGTACTGACCGGAGTCCCTTGTTCAGGGGCGGGTGCCGGTCCCGAGGTAGCCGTTCTCCAGTAGCCGGATACCCATTTGCCGGTACAGCTCGGCGTTGTCCGGGGTGGCCGCGCCGAGCCCGTCGACGTAGCGGTTGTACAGGCAGAACGCCGCGGCGATCAGGACCGTGTCGTGGACTTCCATGTCCGTCGCCCCTTCGCCGCGCGCGGCCGCGACCAGTTCGCCGGTCACCGCGCGCCCGCTCTCCCGCGTCGCGAGCGCGATCTTCAGCAAGGCGCGGATCTTCGGCGACACCGGGGCGTGGTCGACGTTCTGGCACGCCGCGTCCACCACGGGCATCCCGCCGTCGAGTGCTTCGGCGGCCACCGCGGCGTGACTGCGGGAGCAGAACTGACACTCGTTGGCACGGGAGACGACGGCGGCGATCAGCTCCCGGTCCCCGACCGTCAGGCTGCTCGGCCCGCGCAGCAGCACCTCGGCGAGCTGGTTGAGCGGCGCGGCCGTTTCGGGGCGGAACGCGAGCAGTCCGACGATTCCGGGCAGGTTCTCGTCGACGGGGATGTGCGGCATGGGTTCTCCTCGCGGTGTGGTGATCCGGCCGTGCTCAGTCTTCCCGGATCACCACACCGCGGGCCATCCTCCAGAATGCCGCGCTCAGGTGATGGTGAAGTCGTCCGCGTAGACGTTGCCCTGGCCGTACCAGCCGTGCACGTACACCGTCACCGCGCCGGACGCGCCGGTCGTGAACGGCACCGACAGCTGGGTCCAGCCGGTGGCCGAGGTCCACGAGCTGGCGGTCGCGCCGCCGCGGACACCGAGATAGGCGAAACTGCCCTGCACCCAGGCCTTGAGCGTGTACGCGTGGTTCGGCGCCAGGGTGAGGTTCTGGCTCGCCTCCCCGGTGGACGAACCGGTGGCCGCCGCCTGCAGGGCGTGCGAACCGGAGTGCACCGGCGAGGACACGACCGAATCGCCCGCCACGGCGGTCCACGGGCTCAGCGCGCCGGATTCGAACCCGGCGTTGAGGACAGGGCCCGACGGGGTGTCGCCGTTGATGGTCAGGGTGTAGGTCGCGGTGTGACTGCCGGAGGCGGCGGTGCCGGTGATCGTCAGGAGGTAGCTGCCTGAGGCAGTAGCCGCGGTCGTGGCTATCGACAGCTTCGCGCTTTCCCCCGCGGTCACCGTGGACGGGCTGATCGTCACCGTGGCTCCCGAGGGCGCGCCGGTGACCGCGAGGCTGACCTGCTGCGGCTTCCCGCCGGTGACGGCGGTCGCGATCGACGCGGTGAGGGAGCCGCCGGGGTCGACCGAGCCGGTTCCCGGGCTGGAAGTCACCGAGAAGTCGTTGCCGGGGACCGGATTTCCGCCGGTGAAGGGTGCGAACGTCTTGCTGAAGTAGTACAGCGGCTGCTCGATGCCCGAGCAGTTGTCCGCGGCGGATCCGCCGGGGCAGTTGCCGTTGTCGCGCTGCAACGCCCAGAACGACAGCTCGTTGATGCCCTTCGAAACCGCCCAGTTGTAGACCGTGGTGGCGTCGGCCGTCGTGAACGTCTCGCCGGGACCGAAGTCGTCGACGCCGATCATCTCGGTGATCCCGACCATCGCCCAGCGCTGCGGCTCCGTCTTGCCCGGATAGAGCGCGCCCAGCTGGGAGACCAGGCCGTTCGCCGAGGTCTTGGTGTCCTCGGCCATGTTGTGCGTGGCGTTGTCGTAGTAGTCGAAGGTCATCATGTTCACCACGTCGACCCGCGCGCCGTTGGAGACCGCGTTGCGCAGCACGGCGAGCCCGTTTTCGGCCAGCCCCGAGGTCGTGGTGGGCAGCGTGTAGGAGAACTGGATCGAGCGACCGGTGGAGGCGGCCCAGTCCTCGACCTTCTTCATCGCCTTGTTGCGCCGGTCGATCCCGGCGGCGTTGGTCAGCGAGTTGTCCTCGATGTCGAAGTCGAGGCGCGGCACGTCGTAGGTCGTGATGACCTGCTCGTACGCGGCGGCGATCTGGTCCACGTCGGTGCAGCTGTCGGCGATCTCGGTGCCGTTGTGCGTGGCCGTGTAGCCGCCGAAGGACGGGATGACGTCGCCGCCGCGGGACCGGATCGTGGCGATGTCGGCACCGAAGGTGGCCTGCGAGACCGGCATCCCGGTGTCGCCGTTCCAGTAGACGGTGCACGAGCCCTTGGTGGCGGCCTGCAGGAAAGCCATCGTCAGGTGCTTGGCGCCGGACTGCTGGGCCAGGTTCGCGGGGCTTTCGCCGGTCCATGCCTCGAAGTACGGGGCGAACACGTGCGCGGGCAACGGGGTGGCGGCGTGCGCGGTGCCGGATCCGGTGAGCAGGACACCGGCCGCGAGCACCGCGGAGGCGAGGGAGGTGAACAGGGCGCGAAGGCGTCTGTGTCGGGACATTCTGCACTCCAGTGCAGTCGGGACATCGCTGTCTCGGGATTGCTGTGGGGAGCCGTACCGCGGCGAGGCACGGCGGGAAGCGTTCTCCAGGATTGGACTAGACCATTGATCAAGTCAAGGTCTGGACCACTGCGGCACACTGGTCCTCACCACGGCATTCGGGTGAAGCGGTACCGCCGGGTCCGGAATCCGATACTGAGCGTATGCAACAAAATCGATAATGGCGTTCTCACCAGGCGGATCTCCCGGTAGCGTCGGCAGCCATGCGGGTGAGCTGGGGGCAATTCGGCCGACTGAGAGTCACCAAGCCTTGGCGCGCCGCGCCACGGACGGCGTTGTCGAGTCCGTTGACGCTCATCGTCGCCGCGGTGACCGCGCTGCTCGCCTGTTTCCTCGGCACCGCGGCCGTGCTGCAGGCGGCGGCCGCGGGCGGCGCCACGGTCGCCTATCAGACCGGCACGGTCTGTCCGGACGAGTACGGCCCGGTGTTCGCCAAGAACGGCGTCCCGGTGAGCGCCGTCCCGGCGGTCCTCGACACGGTCCGCCGCCACGCCGCCGCCCGGGGATTCACCGCACCCGCCACCGGGATGTACACGCCGGTCCTGTTCAACACCGAATTCAACGGCGTTCCCTACTACAAGGTGGTGCTCGGCTACCGCGAGCAGGCCGGTCTGGACCACCTGACGATGCTGCGGGGGTCGCGGACGCCGGGCGTGTGGCTCGGCGAGGTCGTCGCGGGAGCCCAGCACATCGGTGTCGGCACCCGGCCCAGCTTTCACGGAACCGCCCTGCCGCCGGTCACCGGGCTCTACGCGGATCTGCTCGATCCGCCGCCCCGGTGGTGGTGTTCCCAGCAGCGTTCCGCGGTCGTGAACCGGCTGGCGAACGATCCGCTCGACTCGGTCATGTTCGCCACCGACCGGAAGACCTTCGACGACACGGTGCGCGCCGTCGGGCTGCCCGGACTGAGCAATCTCCACATCTCGTTCTACGAGCCGCCTCCCACCACCGTGAGCGCCGCCGACGACCTGCTGGCGCGGTCGAAGGCACTCGTCGAGGACGTCCGCGCCGACCTTGCCACACAAGGTCTTGCCAACGTTGTCATCGGGTCGACGCCGTTCCAGCGTTCCACCGAGATCAGCCACGAAGCCCGCGACAACGTCCTCGTCTCGATTCTGCCGCTGGCCGCGATCAGCGTCCTCGTCGGCTGCGCCGGGATCGGCACGGTGGCCCTGCAGTGGTATCAACGGCGCCAGCCGCAGCTCCGCCTGCTTTCGGCGCGGGGCAGCGGCCCGGCCGCGCTCGGCATGCTCGCGGTCGCCGAACTCGGGCTGCCGATCCTGCTCGGCGGCGCCGCCGGCGCGTTCCTGGCCCGCCTCCTGCTGAGCGTGTACGGACCACCAGGCGAACCCGACAGCGGCTCGGAACTTTCGGCGGGCCTGGTCGCCGGGGGCGTGCTCGGGCTGGCCCTGATCCTGCTCGCCGGCGTGGTCGCGATCCGCGCGCACCGCGAGTTCGAACTCGGCCGGGTCCGGCGTGGCCGCGGCGCCGCACGGCTGCTGATGTTCGTCCCGTGGGAACTGGCGACCGCGGGGCTGGCGGTACTGGGCTGGAACCGGCTCGTCGACTACGGCGACGCGTCCAAGCTGGGCAACCCGCTCCCCCAGGTCGACCCGCTCGCACTGACCTACCCGGTGTTCGTCGTGCTCACCGTCGGCCTGCTCGCCGCGCGCATCGCCTGGCTGGCGCTGCACGCCTCCCACCGGGCGCGGCTGTGGTCACGTCCGGCGCTGCAGCTGGCGATCCGCAGACTCGCCAGCGCGCGGGCCCCGGTCACCGGGGTGCTCGTGATCGGCACACTGGCCATCGGCACCCTCGCCACCGGGACCGGGATCGCCCGCGGTCAGGAGGACGCGCTGCGGACGAAGTCGGCGGTGTTCGTCGGCGCCGAAACCCGCATCGACACCGAAAGCACGCTCGGCATGGGCAGCATCCCGATGCCCGCCGAACTCCGCGGCACCAGCACGATCGTCGGGGAGCTGACCGGCACCGGCAGTGTGGTGCTGGTGGTGGATCCGGCCACCTTCCGCCACGCGGCCGCGGCCGAAGCACTGTCCGCCGACGCCAAGGCCCTGCTGGACAAGCTCGGCCCGGTGGGCGGACAGGGCATCCCCGCGATCCGTGTCGGGCACACCCGCGCCCAGACCGCCGCGCTGCCGTACGGGCTCGCCGACGCGGCCCCGATCGGCGACGTCCCGATGTTCCCGATCATCGGCACCAACCCGGGCTACGTGATTTCCCGGGCGGCGCTCACCGGCTCGCAGCTGTACTCCGTTCCCAAGTGGAGTGTGCTTTCCAGCGCGCCGATGAGCGTGGTTTCCGCCGCACTGACCAAAATCGGGCTCACCCAGCCCAACCGGATCAGCCGCGAAGCCGCGCTCGACGCGCTGCCCTTCTACGTCGTGTCGTGGACGTTCTCCTTCGTCGCACTGCTGGGTACCGTCCTCGGCGTGGTCGCGGTGCTCGCGCTGCTCGTCGCGGTCGAGGTCAGACGGCG
Organism: Amycolatopsis sp. NPDC059027; assembly: GCF_042739735.1. Lineage (NCBI taxonomy): Bacteria > Bacillati > Actinomycetota > Actinomycetes > Pseudonocardiales > Pseudonocardiaceae > Amycolatopsis > Amycolatopsis sp. NPDC059027. The sequence goes on from NZ_JBHYIK010000017.1 coordinate 111,571, forward strand.
GCAGAACGCGCTCGCCGGGGCGCTGGTGCTGCGGATGGGCATGCGGCCGAGGGCACTGCTGGCCAGTCACCTCATGGAACTGGGCGCGCTCAGCGGGCTGGCGGTCGTCGTCGGAGTGGTGTGCGGGGTCTCCGTCGCGGGCCTTTCGGTGTCGCGGTTCGACCCCGCGACGTTCCTCGCGCCCCGTTCGGAACTGCCCGACCTGGCACCGTTCGTGCTGATCGTCTGCGGCGTGGGCGCCCTCGTGGTGGCGCTGGCAGGCTGGCTCGCGGTGCGGTCGGTCCGCACCGCACGGACCGCGGAGCTGATTCGTGCCCAGTAAACCGATTTTCCAGCTGCGCGGCATCGGCGTCGACTACCCGACGCCCGCCGGGGTGGTCACCGGTGTCGACGAGATCGGCATCGACATCCCCGCGCGGGGACTGACCGTGCTCGCCGGGCCGTCCGGTTCCGGGAAGTCGACCCTGCTCCGGGTGCTGGGCCTGCTGGAGCGGCCCGCCCGCGGCACGCTGACGTTCCAGGGCGCCGACACCGGGAAGCTGCGGCATTCCGAACGCCGGGCCCTGCGGCGAGACCACCTCGGGCTGATCTTCCAGAACCCGCCGGACAACCTCTTCTCCTATCTCAACGTCGCCGACAACCTGCGGGCCGCCGCCGAATCCGCCCGCACCGAATGCCGCCCGGACGAGATCCTGCGCCAGCTCGGGCTCGACGGGACCGGGCGCTGGCGGATCTCGGCGCTGTCGGGCGGGCAGCAGCAGCGGCTCGCGTTCGGGTGCGCGCTGGCCCGGCAGTCGTCGGTGATCCTGGCCGACGAACCGACGTCCCAGCTCGACGAGGCCTCCGCCGATCTCGTGCTCGACACGCTGCGGTTCCTCGTCGACCAGGACTTCGCGGTGCTCGTGGCCTCCCACGACGAACGGCTCATCTCCCTCGGCGACCGGATCGCCCGGCTGCACAAGGGAAAACTCGAAGGTGTCGAAACCACCACCGCGGACGGCGGGGAACCCGGAGGGACGCGATGACCGCCGAAGCCGCCGACGACTCGCTGGTGCGCGCGGTCGCACTGCGGCGAAGTTTCGCTCACCCGAGCGGGGACGTCGAGGTGTTGCGCGGGCTCGAACTCCACGTCGACGCGGGTGAGCTGGTCACCGTGTCGGGCCGCTCCGGTTCCGGCAAGAGCGCGCTGCTGGCGTTGCTGTGCGGGTTCGACTCCCCCGACTCGGGCCGCGTCCTGCTCGACGGCGTCCCGATCACCGGCGCGCCACCCTGGCACACCTGCGCGGTGCTGCCGCAGGCGCTCGGGCTGGCGAACGAACTCACCATCGCCGAGAACGTCGCCTTACCCCTGCGGCTGCGTTCCGACGTGCCCCGGCCCGGCGACGGCGCGATCACCGCCAGGGTGGCCGAGCTGCTCGACGAACTCGGCATCGGCGACCTCGGCGACCGCTACCCGCTGGAGGTCTCCTTCGGCCAGCAGCAACGGGTCGCGCTCGCCCGCGCGGTCAGCGGGCGGCCGCGGGTGCTGCTCACCGACGAGCCGACCGCGCACCTCGACGCGGGCAGCACACCGCGTGTCCTGCGGCTGCTGCGCCGGTGCGCCGAGGAGGGCGCGGCGGTCGTCGTCGCGACCCACGACGACGAGGTGCACCGCATCGCCGACCGCCGCGTCCGGCTCCTCGACGGCGTCCTGACCGCATTGCTCGACTGAGCCTTCAGTCCTCCAGCACCGTCAGGTCCAGACCGGCCAGGCGCGCCGGGTCTGCGAGGATGTCGATCTCGACGATCCGGCCGTTCCGGACGGTGACGCCCATGACCCCGACCGGCTCGCCTTCGCGGCTCGTGACGAGCCCGACGGCGCCGTTGACGAGCGCGGGCCGAGCGAGGTGCGAGAACCGTGCGAACATCAGGGCGCGCTTGGCGACGTTCTCCGCGCCCCGCACGACCGCGGACAGGCCTTCGGCGGTGACACCCATGTCGGCGCGGAGCACCACATCCGGATCGAGAACCGCCACGAGCGCGTCGAAGTCGCCTCCGCGCGAAGCGGCGAGAAATGCGTCGAGTACCTCTCGCTGCCGATCCAGATCGGCGTCGGGCATCGGCGCGGTGGACTGGACGCGACGGCGAGCGCGGCTGGCGAGCTGACGCGTCGCCGCCGGCGACCGGCCCACGATGCCCGCCACCTCGTCGAAGGGCACGCCGAACATGTCGTGCAGGACGAACGCGAGCCGTTCGGCCGGGGCCAGCATCTCCAGCACCACCAGCAGCGCCAGGCCCACCGAGTCGGCGAGCAGGACCTCCTGCTCCGGGTCGAGGCCGTCGGCGCGGCTCACCAGCGGCTCCGGAACGTGGACGCCGAGCGGTTCCTCCCGCCTCGACTTGCGCGAGCGCAGCATGTCCAGGCACACCCGGCCGACCACGGTGGTCAGCCAGCCCCCGAAGTTCTCGACCTCGGCGGTGTCCGCGCGGCTCAGCCGGAACCACGCCTCCTGCACCGCGTCGTCGGCCTCGCTCAGCGAGCCCAGCATGCGGTAGGCGACCGCGCGCAGGTGTGAGTGGTGTGCCTCGAACCGCTCGGCAAGGAACTCGTTCTCGTCCATCGGTCGCTTTCCTCCATCGACATCCGTCAGTGCTCTGACGAACCGAACCCGCCCACTGTGACCGCCGCGGTCCGTGGGGGCCTCCCCGAGAGACCCGGAGTCCCCTGGGGAGGCCCCCACGGACAGTCAGAGCGCGGTCGAGCGGCTGACGTCCTCCCACGCGGTCAGGTCGTCGGCCAGTGACTGGTGCTGGGCACGGATCCCGTCCACCGCGTCCGCACCCAGTGCCAGCCGCAGCGGCGGGTTCTCGCTGTCCACCGCGCGCACGATCGCGGCGGCCGCCTTGGCCGGGTCGCCCGGCTGTGCACCGTCCATTGTGTCCACTGCCGCCCGCGTCGGCCCCGCGGACAGGTGATAGGCGTCGATCTCCCGGGACCGCTGCATCCGGCCACCGCCGAACTCGGTCCGGAACGCGCCCGGTTCGACGATCAGCACCCGCACCCCGAACGGCGCGACCTCGGCGGCGAGCGCGTCGGAAAGCCCCTCCAGCGCGAACTTCGCCGCGCAGTACGCGCCGAACCCCGGCATGGTGACCTGGCCGCCCATCGAGCTGATCTGCACGATCGTGCCGCTGCCCTGCTCCCGCAGCCGCGGCAGCACCGCCTTGGTGACCTCGACCGCGCCGAAGAACATCACCTCCATGACCGAGCGCAGCTCGTCCATGGTCAGTTCCTCGACCGCGCCGACCGCACCGTGCCCGGCGTTGTTGACCACGACGTCGATGCGGCCGAACGCCTCGTACGCGGTTTCGACCGCGGCCGAAACCTGCGCGGGATCGGTGACGTCGAGCGCCACGGCGCGGACCCGGCCCTGTCCGCGTTCCTCCAGATCCGCCAGCGTCTCCGGGCGCCGCGCGGTCGCCACCACCCGGTCGCCCGCCGCCAGCGCGGCGAGGACGAGTTCCCTGCCGAAACCGGCCGAGCAGCCGGTGATCAGCCAGACGCGGCCGGCCGTTCCGTTCGTCATAAACGTTTCCCTCCAGTACGTCCGATCCCCCATGCTGGAGAACGATCACTCACCTCGTTCTCAAGGAGCATCATGCCCGCGGTCACCCTCGACGACGTCCGCGATGCGGCCACCCGCCTGTCCGGTGTGGCGCACCACACGCCGGTGCTGCGCTCGCGCACGCTGGACGAACGCGTCGGGGCCGAGGTGTTCCTCAAGTGCGAGAACCTCCAGCGGATCGGTGCCTTCAAGTTCCGCGGCGCCTACAACGCTGTTTCCCGGCTCGCGCCCGAGCAGCTGAACAAGGGTGTCGTGGCGTACTCGTCGGGCAACCACGCCCAGGCCGTCGCTCTCGCGGCCGCGGAACTGGGCAGCAGTGCGGTGGTCCTGATGCCCGAGGACACGCCCCAGTCCAAAGTGGACGCCACGGCCGGGTACGGCGCGGAGATCGTCACCTACGACCGCTATACCGGCGACCGGGTCGCGCTGGGTGCCGCGCTCGCGGCCGAACGCGGCCTCACGCTCATCCCGCCCTACGAGCACCCGCACGTGATCGCCGGGCAGGGCACCTCGGCACTGGAACTGCTCGAAGAGGCCGGCGCGCTGGACACGCTCGTGGTCCCGGTGGGCGGCGGTGGCCTCATCGCGGGCAGTGGCACCGCCGCGAAGGCGCTGCGTCCCGGGATCCGGGTGGTGGGTGTCGAACCCGCCGCCGGCGACGACACGAAGCGGTCCCTGGAGGCGGGCGAGCGGGTCAAGATCGACGTCCCCCGCACCATCGCCGACGGCCAGGCCGCGGAGACCCCGGGCGAGCTGACGTTCTCGATCAACCGGGAGGTCGTCGACGACGTCGCGCTGGTGACCGACGACGAGGTCCGCGAGGCGATGCGCTTCGCGTTCGAACGGCTGAAGATCGTCCTCGAACCCAGCGGCGCCACCGGCATCGCGGCCCTGCTCAGCGGCCGCGTCCCGGCACCGGGGCAGGTCGGGGTGATCCTCTCCGGCGGCAACGTCAGCCCGGAGCGGTTCGCCGAGCTGATCGCGCGGGACTGAGACCACCGAGACACTGGCACGAGCACCGGGCCGGGCCCGGGAATCCGTAGACTGGCGGCGATGCGACGTTTTCGGTGGTGGTGGGGAGCCCTCGTGCTCGCCGCCGTGGCGGTGCTGGCGGGGTTGTTCGTCTTCTTCGGCGCGGAAAGCCGCAACGGGCAGCCGTTCCCGCGGCCCAGCCCGCCCGGAAACGGCCCGCTGACCGCCGTCGCGCTCGGCGACAGCACCGTGTCCGGCGAGGGCGCCGGGATGTACACGGCGGAGACGAACGGCCCGAACGGCAACTGGTGCCATCGCTCGCCGAACGCGTTCATCCAGAAGGTCAAGTTCCCCGGGCTTCTGGAGCGCGTCAATCTCGCGTGTTCCGGTGCGCCCGCCGAGCAGGTCGCGCTCGGCGACGTCAAGCAGTGGACGGAGGGCTCGCAGGCGCAGCAGCTCGCGACGCTGGTCAAGGACCACCGGGTGCCGGTCGTGGTGATCGCCGTCGGCGCCAACGACGACCCGAAGTTCTCCGCGCAGGTCACCGAATGCTTCAAGGCCTGGTTCTCCCCCGACCTGCCCTCGTGCAGCGTCGCGATGCAACAGGGCTGGCAGTCCAAAGTGGACGCGATGGTGCCGAAGGTGGTCAAGGCCGTCGACGATGTCAAGGCGGTGCTGGCGAGGGCGGGGTATGTCCCGGCGGACTACCAGCTGGTGTTGCAGTCCTACGCCACCCCGGTGGGTCCCGGTATCCCGGAGGAACTGCGCAACCTCAACGGCTGCCCGTTCCGTCCCGACGATCTGCAGTGGATCGCGCGGGACGGGGTCACGATGCTCTCGCGCGGGCTGAAACAGGCGGCGCAGCAGACCGGTGCGCGGTTCCTCGACCTCGCGAAGGCGGGCGCCGGGCACGAGGCGTGCAGCGGCGGCGCGGATCAGAGCCGCGAGTGGTTCACGCGGCTGACCTTGAAGCTGAGCGATCTCGGGCAGGCCGACCGAGCCCAGCACGCGCTCCAGGAATCCTTCCACCCCAACGCGAACGGGCACGCCGAGGTCGCGAACTGCCTCAACGAGTTCCTCGCACTGCGGGACGGCAACGCGACCTGCCTGGCCGGGCCGGACGGCCATCTGCATCCCGCGCCGGAGGTCGTCGCCCGCTAAGCCCGGCGTTCAGAGATCGAGCGCGGCACGCAGCGCGATGTCGATGCGCTCCTGCACTTCCAGGTCGATCTCGGCGATGCGCTCGTCGAACCACGGGCGGTAGAGCCGGGTCAGGTTGAGCGTGGACACCCAGTAACGCGCGTCGATCGCGACGCCGAGGATGTCCTGCGGATCGTGGTCGAGCAGTTCGGTGCCGAGCAGCCACGGCCGCTCGGACTCGTTCACCCCGTCCGAGGACAGCAGCACCACCGTGCGCTGCCGGGAAGGATCGGTCGGAGGGTGGTACGTCCAGACTTCACCCCTGCGCACGCAGATCCTTTTCCGCCGCGCTGCGCTCGGCCTCGTCCAGCTCCGCGGCGGGCTGCGCCGGGGCCTTCTGCGGGGTGTACCCGGTACGGACCGCCTCGCGCCTGGCCGCCTTCGACAACCAGGACGAGACCGAGATCCCGTGTGCCTTCGCGGCGCGCTCGGCGAATTCGAGGGCGCCGCTGTCCAGTGAGAGAGTCACCTTACGTGTTGCCATACCTTTTATCGTACCAGCGTTCTTCCGGTCCAGCGGATTTCTGGTTCACGCAGGTCAGAGCGTCGGAGACCGGCCCTCGAACGGCGTGGACAGCACCACCGTGGTCCGGGTCGACACCTTCGCGGCCTCCCGGATCCGGCGGAGCAGATCCTCCAGGCCCAGCGGCGAGGCGACCCGCACCAGCAGGATGTAGGACTCGTCGCCCGCCACCGAGTAGCACGACTCGATCTCGGTGATGTGCTGGATCCGCTGCGGGTAGTCGTCCGGCGCGGCCGGATCGTTCGGCGTCAGCGAGATCAGCGCGGTCAGCGGAAGGCCGATCTGCTCGCCGTCCAGGCGCGCGGTGTAGCCGAGGATGACGCCCCGCTGTTCGAGGCGCCGCACCCGCTGGTGCACCGCCGAGACCGACAACCCGACCCGCTCGGCCAGATCCGTGAAGCTGCGCCTCCCGTCGGCGGCCAGCTCCTGCACGATCGCCTGGTCGAGCGGCTCCAAAGGGCCCGATCCACTCATGCGATCGCCTCGCTCCGCGAGATCGTTCGCTCGCGAACGACGCTCATGCGTCGAGCACGAGCAGCTCGTGCGGCCGGGTGTTGAGCGCCTCGACGCCGTCGTCGGTGACCACGACGATGTCCTCGATCCGCGCGCCCCATCGGCCCGCCTGGTAGATGCCCGGCTCGACGCTGAAGGCCATGCCCGGTTCCAGCGGGAGCGCGTTGCCCTCGATGATGTAGGGCTCCTCGTGCACGTCCAGCCCGATGCCGTGGCCGGTGCGGTGGATGAAGTACTCGCCGAATCCGGCGGCGGCGATGATGTCGCGGGCGGCGGCGTCGACCTGCTCGGCGGTGACACCGGGCCGGACCGCCTCGACCGCGGCCCGCTGGGCGCGCTCCAGCACGGCGTAGGTCTCGGCGACGTCGGCGTCACGCGGGGTGCCGACCGCGTAGGTGCGAGTCGAGTCGGAGTTGTAGCCCTCGGCGATCGGCCCGCCGATGTCGACCACCACGACGTCCCCGCGCTCGATGACGCGGCCGGAGACGTCGTGGTGCGGGCTGGCGCCGTTGGGCCCGGAGCCGACGATCACGAAGTCGGCGTGTGTGTGGCCCTCCTCCACGATCGCGGCGTTGATGTCGGCACCGACCTCGGCCTCGGTCCGGCCGGGGCGCAGCCATTCGTGGACCCTGGCGTGCACGCGGTCGATGGCCGCGCCCGCGGCGCGCAGGGCCGCGACCTCGGCGGCGTCCTTGCGCATCCGCAGTTCCCGCACGACCGGCCCGGCGAGCGTCTGCTCGGCGTCGCCGAGCGCGGCACGCAGCCCGAGCACGTGCAGGGCCGGGGTGAAGTCGCTGACCGCGACGCGGCCGGGCTTGCCGAGCCGGTCGGCGACGAGCTTGTACGCGTCGTCGCCGTCCACCCAGGTCAGCACCTCGACACCGAGGTCATCGGTCGGGACGTCGGCGTAGCCGGGGGCCTCCAGCTTCGGCACGACCAGCGCCGGGGTGCCCTCGGCGGGCACCACGAGCGTGGTGAGCCGCTCGAACGAGCCGCCGGCCTGCCCGATCAGGTACCGCAGGTCGGAGCCGGGCGCGATCAGCAGCGCGTCGGTGTCGGCGGCCGCCGCGGCGGCACGGGCGCGGTCGAGACGGGCACGCAGGCTGGCGGCATCGGGGGCTGGAGTGTGGAGGGAACGGCGCGACATGGGACCGAGCCTAGTCCTTGCGGACCCCGTCCCCGCTCACCCGGGCCGTGTCGGGACACCGAACCGGTGAACGCTCAGCGGTGGGTCGCGATGAGGCGTCGCAGCGCGGCGTGGGCGGGCGGGCCCCAGGTGGGTTTGCCGCCCGGGCGGCCGTGGTCACCGGCGTCGCCGATGAGGATGCCGCCGAGGGCGCGGGCCATCGCCCAGCCGCGGGCGCGGCGCAGGGTCGCGGCGTCCGGTGACGGTCGATAGGCGGCGTGGAAGCGTTCGGCGGCTTCGTCCGGCAGCAGGAGCCAGGCGGCCGAGAGGTCGTAGGCGGGATCCCCCGCGAACAGGTCGCCGAAGTCGATCACGCCGCAGATGGTGCCGTCCGCGGTGAGGATGTTGGCCGGATGCAGGTCGCCGTGGAGCCAGACTGCCGGGCCGGACCAGCCGGGCGCGGCGACGGCGTCTTCCCACACCGCGCGAACGGCGTCCGGATCACGGATGAGTCCCAGCTCGGTGGCTGCGGCGAGTTGCTCGGCGAAACCCGCGTCGTGGTCGGCCAGCGGACCGCCCCGGCCCCGGCCCACTGGCGCCTCTTCCGGGGCGGGCTGGTGAAGCGCCGTCAGGAAGGCGGCCAGTGCGGTGGCCGCCTTCGCGGCGCGCGTCACGGGAGCGCGGTCGGCGGGCTCGCCCGGCACCCAGGTGGTGACGATCCAGGAACGCGGAAACCGCGCGGACGGCTCGCCGAGGCGCTGCGGAACGGGAACCGGAAGCGGAAGACGCGGGGCGAGGACGGGCAGCCAGGTGTGTTCCTTGCGCAGCAACACGTCCGCGGAGGACGTCGCCCAGGGCAACCGGACGGCGAGGTCGGCACCGAGCCGCCACAGCTGGTTGTCCCAGCCGCGCGCGCCGAGCCGCACCGGGCGATCGGCCAGATCGGGGTGCTGGTCGTGCAGCAGATCCCGCACCAGCTCGGCGGTGATCTCGGTCCCGGTGTGCGTCATGCGGAGCAAGATAGCCCGGAGAGCCGACGTGCCCGGTGCGCCGTACCCCGCTCGGAGCCGGCGGACGTGGCAGGCTGTGCGGGTGACCGGACCACTCGCCCTCCTCGATTCCGCGAGCCTCTACTTCCGCTCGTACTTCGCGCTGCCCGATTCGATGACCGCCCCCGACGGGACACCGGTCAACGCGGTGCGCGGTTTCACCGACACGCTGGCCAGGATCCTCACCGACCGCCGCCCGTCACGGCTGGTCGCCTGCCTGGACGCCGACTGGCGGCCGAAGTTCCGCACCGATCTGCTGCCGAGCTACAAGGCGCACCGGGTGGCGGTGCCCGGGCACGGCGGGCCCGACACCGAGGAGGTGCCGGACACCCTCACCCCGCAGGTGCCGATCATCCTCGACGTACTGGAGGCGTTCGGCTTCGCCACCGCCGAGGCTGCGGGTTACGAGGCCGACGACGTCATCGGTGCCCTCGCGACGCGGGAGAAGGAGTCGGCGGTCGAGGTCATCACCGGCGACCGGGACCTGTTCCAGCTGGTCCGCACCGAGCCGACGCCGACGGCCGTGGTCTACGTCGGCAAGGGCTGGGCGAAGGCGGAGGTGCTCGGCCCTGCCGAGATCGCCGAGAAGTACGGCGTGCCCTCCGCGCAGGCGGGGCCGGCGTATGCGGACATGGCGGCGTTGCGGGGCGACCCGTCCGACGGGCTGCCCGGAGTCGCCGGGATCGGGGAGAAGACCGCGGCGAAGCTCATCACGCAGTTCGGGTCGCTGGAGGAACTCGTCGAGGCCGCCGGATCGGGCGACGCGCGGCTGCCGCTGAAGATGCGGCTCAAGCTCACCGACGCGGGCGAGTACCTCGCGGTCGCCCCGACCGTCGTGCGGGTCGCGGTCGACGCGCCGGTCGAGCAGTCCCGGCCGGATGTGGTGCCGAACGCGCCCGCCGATCCGGACCGGGTGCTCGAACTGGCCGAGCGGTGGAATCTCGGCCGTTCGGTGGAACGTCTGCTCGCGGCGCTGCCCCGGCCCTGAGCACCCGGCCCTGCTCAGAAGTGCGTGCCGCACCACGGATGCACCGCGGTGGGGAACAGCGCGTCCGCGCGGGTGAGCGCTTTCCCGTCGAGCACCTCGATCCGCCCCGCCCTGGCGAGATCGGTCGGCCGCCACTCCCCCAGGTACAGCATGCCGAGCACGTCGACGCCGAGCCGGAGCCCGGCGGCCTTGTCGGTGCGCCGGACATCGCCGGGCCCGACCTCGTACCGGCCGTTGTTGTCCGCCAGCTGGTTGTCGGTCACCTCGACGACCACCGGCTCGGCGTCGCCGTACGCGCGCGCCGCGAGCGCGGCCTCGACGTCGACCACGCGCACCCACAGGTCGTCCTCGATGGCGAGCGTCCTGGCGTGCCGCGGATCGGTCAGCAGCAACGGAATCGGGTCGTCGACCGGCCGGTCCCGGACGTGGATGGCGGAGACGAGATCGACCGACAGCAGGAATCCCCACAACGCGGTTTCGGCCTCGGGGGTGGCGGCGTGCAGATCCGTGACCCGCAGCAGCGCGCCCTTCTCCGGATCTTCGAGCGTTCCCTGATCGATCGTCTCGTACACGACGAAACCGTCCGCACCGTCGGGTCCATTGTGGACGGCGGTACGCCGCTTGCCCTTCGGACCGGCGTCCTCGTTGAACATCAGCGGCCACCAGCTGTCCGGCCGCGCGACCATGCCCGGCCGGGTCAGACCGCTCCTGCGATACAGCTCCGGCCCCTGCTTCACCGCCTCCTCCGGGCTGATGAAGCGGACGTGGCCACCCGCAGACACGCCGTCGCGCAGGCGCGCGGCCGGATGCTCGATCCGGAACGTGCGGTTGAGAGTCGCGACGCCGTAGCCGAACCGGCCGTAGATCGTGGTCTCGCTCGCGTGCAGGCAGGCGATGGCCTTGCCCTGCTCGGCGAAGTAACGGAGCTGGGCCTGCTGCAAGGCGGTGTGCACGCCGCGGCGGGTCCAGTCCGCGCGGACACCGATGCCGTCGACCGCGCCGACCTCGATCGTGCGGCCGCCGGGAATGGCGAGGACGTTCTCGAACGAGTGGGCGAGTCCGATCGGGGCGTCCCCGTCGAAGGCTGCGAACGATCCTTCGGCCCGCCAAGCCGAGTCGATCTCCGCCCAGCCCTCGTCGGTCAGCGGCTTGTCGTGCAGCGACTGCATGAGCACGGCCAGGCTGTCCCGGCGTTCGTCCTCGGCGACGGGGCGTACCTCGAAATCGGTCATGGAACCGATAATGCCAATCCGGTCCGCACCCGGCATCCGGTTTATTCCGGGGCGTCCACCCGGTACTGGCCGTCGCCGCCGGTCACCGTGATCGGGACCTTCTTCACCGTGCCGCCGAGCTGGACCGCGCAGGTGAACCGGTCGCCGTCGGTCACCGGCCGCCCCGGCGGGCAGCTGACCTCGCCGACGTTCTTGATCTTGTAGTTCTCGGTGAGGATCTTCCGCACGGCCGAGTCCATCGCCGCGGCGTCGAACACCCGGCCTGGTGGGGACGGCGTAGGCGTGCCGGAGTCGGTGTCCGATGAGCTCGGCGGTGTGGTGGGGGCGCTGGCCGACGACGGCGGGGGCGCGGCCGGTCTCTGCTCACCGGTGCACCCGGCGAGCGCGAGCGCGCCCGCGCAGCACAACCCGACCACGAGCCTCGCGCGCATGCCTGGATTCCCCACCTCTGAGGCGTTCTTCCACTGTCAGAAAAACGTACCGCACCAGGCAGTGGCCCGCGTGCTGAACAGCGCGTCCGCCGCCTCGAGCGCGGCCGGATCGCGGGCCTCGATCCGGCCCGCGGAAGCCAAAGTGGACGGACGCCAGGTCCCGAGGTAGGCCATCGCGAGCGTGCCGACGTCGAGCCGCAGCGCCGCCGGGTCCGCGGTGCGCGCGGCCCCGTCCGCGGAGATCCGATAGCGCCCGGAATTGGTGGGCAGCAACGGATCCGTCACCTCCAGCACGACCGGGTCGTCGCCGCGGTACTCGCGCGCGGCGAGCGCGGCCGGGACGTCGACGAGCCGCAGCCAGCTCTCGTCCGCGAGGCAGGTGGTGGTGACCTGTCGTGGATCGGTGAGCAGAAGGTCGATCGGCTCGTCGAGCGGGCGCGCCTCCGTCCGGATCCGGTCGACCAGGTCCACGGAGAGCAGATACCGCCACAGTCCCGCGAACGCCTGCGGGGTCGCGGAGTACAGCATGGTCAGGTCCATGGTGGCGGCCTCGTCCCGCCCGGTCCGGCTGACCGTGTAGACAGCGAACCCATCGACGCCGTCGGGACCGTGGTGCACGGCGGTGGTCACCGGTGCGGTGAACTTCCGGTGGAAATTCCCGGAGATCGCCCAGGACGTGGCCGAACGGGCCAGCATGCCGGGCCTGGGGTGGTCCAGACCTCGGTAGAGCCGTTCCCAGCTCGTCAGCGACGTCTCCAGATCGAGCAGCGATATCTCGCCGCTCACCGGGATATCCGATCGCAGCCGGGCCCGGTGCCGATCGATCACGTAGTCCCGGCCTCGCGTCGAGACGCCGTAACCGAACCGGCCGTAGATGGTGGCTTCCGACGCGTGCAGCATCGCCACCGGGACATCTCGCCGCGCGAAGTCGCCGAGCTGCTCGGCCATCATCGCGCTCAGCACGCCCCGACGGGTCCGGTCCGCGCGCACCCCCACCGTGGCGACCGCCGCCATCGGCACCCACGCGCCACCGGGCACCGTCGCTTCGTCGTCGAAGGACCGGCACATGCCGATGAGCGCGGGATCGAAGGCACCCAGACCGTGCGTGGACACCAGCGCCTCGCCCATCGCCGCCCATTCGGCGTCGGTCGCCGGCGGCCGGTGCAGCGTCGCGCGGAAGAGATCCGACGCGGCGCGGTGTTCCTCGGGCCGGAGCGGGCGGACGTCGAAGTCGCTCATGCCGTGATCATGGCCGAGAGCACGCCCGTATGGCTCACTGTCCGCCGGTGGGCGGGGCGACCTCGTAGTTGCCGCCGGTGCCCTTCACCGTGATCGGCACCTGCTGCTGCTTGCCCGCGATCGTGGCGGTGCAGGTGAATTTCGCGCCGTCCTTTACCTCCTGCTCCGCAGGGCAGGAGACCGCGGTGACGCCGTCGATCTTGTAGGTGGTGGTGAGCAGGCTCTGCACGTCGGTCTGCATCTTGGTGTTGTCGAACACCTTGGTCTTGAAGAAACCGGGCGCCACGAACCCGAGGACGGCCACGACGGCGACCACCACGACGAGCGCGCCCGCGCCGATCAGCAGGCCCTTCTTCGACCCGGGCTGCTTGTCCCCCTCGGCGGCCGTGGCCCCGGCGGGCGCGAACTGGCCGTAGTCGAACTGGCCCGGCTGACCGGGTTGCGCCGGTTGGCCGTACTGCGGCTGCGCCTGCGGTCCGCTCGGCGGGTACGCGCCGCCCGGTTGCTGGCCGTACTGCTGCGGCTGCCCGTACTGCGGGGGCTGCTGGCCGTACTGGGGTTGCTGGGGCTGGGCGTAGCCGGGCTGTTGCCCGTACTGCTGCGCCTGTCCCGGCTGCTGCTGGGCCCACTGCTGCTGCGAGGGGTCGTAGGGCTGCTGCTGGGCGGGCTGGCCCCACTGCGGTTGCTGCTGGCCCTGCCCCGGTTGCTCCTGCGGCCCGCTCGGCGGATAAGCGCCCCCCGGCTGTTGCCCGTACTGCGGCTGCTGACCCCATGGGGGTTGCTGCTGCGGGTCGTTGCCGCCATACGGCGTGCTCATCGTTCGCCTCCGCCAGTTCGCCTGCGTCCATCTGCTGCCCGACACGGTCCGCTGAGCCGTACGCACACAGTGTCGTGCGCGATCCAACCACAGGACGGGGCCCAGCACACGTGTCGCCCCTTACGGTGTCGTACCGGGCGGGCCCGCACAACGGCCGTCTTCACGCCGCGCCCGCCGCCACCACGCCGCGGCGCAGTGCGCGGACCGCCTCCGCGGCCGCGGCGCCGACCGGATCCGCCTTGCCGAGTACGTCCCTGATCTGGTCGAGCAGGTCGATGACCTGCCGGGACCAGCGCACGAAATCGCCCGCGGACAGTTCCTGCCCGTTCGCCTCGGCGGCGGTCAGGACCTTTTCCAGCGACTCCCCGCGAGCCCACCGGTACACCGGCCAGGCGAAGCCCGCGTCGGGCTCGCGTGTGCGGTCCAGCCGGTGGCGCCGTTCGTCCTCGGTGAGGTCCACCCAGATCTTGGTGGTCTCCTGCCAGGCCTGCGGAACCGCGCCGCCGGGCAGCCGCGGCTCGCCCGCGGTGTCACGCCGTGCCTCGAACACCAGGGTGGAGACCACAGCGGCGAGTTCGGCGGGCCCGAGGTTTTTCCAGACGCCGTGCCGGATGCATTCGGCGGCCAGCAGATCCGACTCGCTGTAGAGCCGGGCGAGCCGCCTGCCGTGTTCGGTCACGCGGTCCTCGCCCCTGCCCTTCTCGGCGAGGTAGCCGCGTTCGCCGAGCAGCGCGAGGATCCGGTCGAACGCGCGGGCCAGGGAGTGCGTCGTCGCGGCGACTTTGCGTTCCAGTTGCTGGGTTTCCGCCGCCAGCCGCTGGTGGCGTTCCACCCAGCGCAGGTTCGCCTCGCGTTCGGCCAGTCCGTGGCACGGATGGGCGCGCAGCGCGCGGCGCAGGGCAGCGAGTTCACCGTCCTCATGGGACCCGGAGCGCCGTTTCTGCCTGCCGGGCAAGGAGATTCCGGCGTTGCGCAGGCTCGCGGCGATGTCCCGGCGGGTCTTGGGCGAGCGCAGCTCGATGTGCTTGGGCAGCCGGATCCGGCCGAGTGGTTCGACCGGGCCGGAGAAGTCGGCCACCGACAGTGGTCCGGACCAGCGGTCCTCGGTCACCACGACCGGCCGCGGTTCGCGGATCGGGTCGAGGCCGGGGTCGACGACCACGGCGAGCCCGGCGCGGCGTCCGGCAGGGACGGCGATCACGTCGCCCTTGCGCAGTTTTTCCAGTGACTCCAGGGTTCCCGCGCGCCTGCTCGCGGTGTTCTGGCGGGACAACGCCTTCTCCCGCGCGGAGATCTTCGCCCGCAGGTCGACGTACTCGAGCATCTGGTCGAAGTCACCGGTGACGGCGTCGGTGTAGCCCTGGAGCGCTTCCTTGTTGCGCTCGATCCGCCGCGCCGTGCCGACCACCGACCGGTCGGCCTGGAACTGCGCGAACGACTGCTCGAGCAGCTCGCGGGCCTGTTCGGCGCCGACCTGCGCGACCAGGTTGACCGCCATGTTGTAGCCGGGGCGGAAGGACGAGCGCAGCGGGTACGTCCGGGTGGAGGCGAGCCCGGCGACCTGCTTCGGGTCGACGCCGGGCTGCCACAGCACGACCGCGTGGCCCTCGATGTCGATCCCCCGGCGGCCCGCCCGTCCGGTCAGCTGCGTGTACTCGCCGGGGGTGAGGTCGACGTGGGCCTCGCCGTTGTACTTGACGAGCCGTTCCAGCACGACGGTGCGAGCGGGCATGTTGATGCCGAGCGCGAGGGTTTCGGTGGCGAACACGACCTTCACCAGGCCGCGGACGAACAGCTCCTCCACGGTCTCCTTGAAGGCCGGGAGCAGGCCCGCGTGGTGGCCCGCGATGCCGCGTTCCAGCGCCTCGCGCCACTCCCAGTAGCCGAGTACGCCGAGGTCGCCCTCGGGCAGGTCGGCGGTGCGCTCGGCGACGATCCGGCGGACCTCTTCGACCTCGTCCGGCCCGTTGAGCCGCAGGCCGGAACGGACGCACTGGCCCACGGCGGCGTCACAGCCGGCGCGGGAGAAGATGAAGTCGATCGCGGGCAGCAGCCCGGCCGCGTCGAGCCGCTCGACGATGTCGACCCGCGACGGCGGCCGGTAGCGGCTCACCCGGGGTGGCTGGCCGCGGCGGCGGCCGCGGAACCCGGCGGGCACGTGCAGGCGCCCGACCTCCTCGGTGCGGCGCAGCAGGGTCGGGTTGATGCGCAGTTCGCCGCCCGGTTTGTGTTCCTCCTCGCCGGCGAACAGGTCCATCATCCGGTTGCCGACCAGCATGTGCTGCCAGAGCGGGACGGGCCGGTGCTCGTCGACCACGACGGTGGTGTCACCGCGGACCTCGACCAGCCACTCGCCGAACTCCTCGGCGTTGCTGACGGTGGCCGACAGGCCGACGACGCGGACGTACTCGGGCAGGTGGAGGATGACCTCCTCCCAGACCGCGCCGCGGAACCGGTCGGCGAGATAGTGCACCTCGTCCATCACGACGTACCCGAGGTCGGTGATCGTGGACGACCCGGCGTAGAGCATGTTCCGCAGAACCTCGGTGGTCATGACGACCACCTGGGCGTTGCCGTTGATCGAGGTGTCGCCGGTGAGCAGGCCGACGGCGTCGGAACCATAGCGGTCGACCAGGTCGCCGAACTTCTGGTTCGACAGCGCCTTGATGGGCGTGGTGTAGAAGCACTTCCGGCCCTCGGCGAGCGCCAGGTGCACGGCGAACTCGCCGACCACGGTCTTCCCCGCGCCGGTGGGCGCGCACACGAGCACCCCGTGCCCGTCCTCCAGCGCCTCGCACCCGCGGATCTGGAAATCGTCGAACTCGAAGGACACTTCGCCCGCGAAGCGGGTCAGCTGCGGGTACTTGCCGCGGCGCCGGGAGACCGCGAAGGCCTCGGCCGGGGAGTGTGAAGGGCTACT
This sequence comes from Amycolatopsis sp. NPDC059027, assembly GCF_042739735.1. Taxonomy (NCBI): domain Bacteria; kingdom Bacillati; phylum Actinomycetota; class Actinomycetes; order Pseudonocardiales; family Pseudonocardiaceae; genus Amycolatopsis; species Amycolatopsis sp. NPDC059027. The sequence continues at coordinate 128,186 of NZ_JBHYIK010000017.1, forward strand.
GGCCACCCCGTCAGGGTTCCACACGCCACCGACAACCCGCACGCGGTGTGACCATCCGCGCCCGCGGCGGAACCCGCGGGCCGGTGCGGCCGTCCCATCGCGGTCATGGGTGGCGAGGAGGGACGGCATGACGGTCACGTGTCCGGGGTGTACGCAGGTGGACCAGGTGCAGCACGTGCCGGCGGTCTACGAGGCAGGGCACTCCACCTACCAGGGCACCGGCCCGCTGATCGGGATGCCTGCCGGGGACGGGCAGGTGATCTACTCCCGTTCCGTGCACCGGGGCGTCGCCGTGACCGCCACCGCCCGTGCGCTGGACCCGTTCCCGGTGACGCGCGGTGGTGGCTGTTTCCTGTCGGTCGCGCTGGTGCTGCTGCTCCCGTCGATCGGGCTGGTGTTCGCGGTGCGGAGCCTGTTCACCGGGCCCGCCGCGTCCACCGCCGACCGGGTCGGCCAGTGGTTCGTCGCGATCATGTTCCCGGCGGGTGCCTTCGCGCTCGTGGCACTGTTCGTCTGGTTGTTCGTCCGCCGGGTACGGCACAACGCCCGGGTGCGGCGCGGCATCCCCGCCGCCCGTGCGGTCTGGCGGACCGCGTGGTTCTGCCATCGCTGCGGCGGGGTGTTCTTCCCGCACGGGACGCCGTCCGACGTCCCGGCGGGGCAACTACTGTCCACCGCGGCGTTCCGCGGGATCATCGCGCGTTCCGGGCGGTACTACGGCTGAGTCGCCGGATCAGGTGACGTCGTCGGTGTTGGGACGGCCGCCAGGGGACGATGCGCTCGGCGGGGTGGCCGGTGCGTCGTCGATGGTGCTCGGCGTGTAGTCGAAGGGCGCGGCCTCGTCGTCGGCGAGCTTGTCCCAGCCCTCGTCCTCGCGGACCTTGTCCAGCTTGCGGTCGTGGACGCGGGCGATCTGGATGGAGATCTCGAACAGGATCGTCAGCGCGCCGGCGAGGCCGATCATCGAGAACGGGTCCGAGCCAGGGGTGGCGAAGGCGGCGAACACGAACAGGATGAAGATGATCCCGCGGCGCCACTTCCTGAGCTGCTGATACTTGACGACGCCGACGCGGTTGAGCATCACCACGAGCAGCGGGAGCTCGAAGCTGACCCCGAAGATCACCAGCAGGGACAGCATGAACGAGATGTACTTGTCACCGGTGAGGGCGGTGATGAACTGGTCGCCACCGAAGTTCATCAGCAGTTCGAGCGCGTGCGGGATGAGCAGATAGGCCAGGACCGCACCGGCGACGAACAGCGCCGAGGCGAACGCGACGAAGGTGAGCGCGTACTTGCGCTCCTTCGAGTAGAGGCCCGGCGCGATGAACGCCCAGATCTGGTAGAGCCACGCCGGGGACGTCAGCACGGCACCGGCGGCGAGCCCGACCTTCAGCTGGATCATGAAGGCTTCGAACGGCACCGTCTGCAGCAGCTTGCAGCCGCCGTGGTCGCCGCCGAAGCGCCGGTCCGCCGGGATCGCGCAGTACGGCGCGTTCATGATCTCGCCGAGCGACGGGATCGGCCCGACCTTGGTCTGGAACCAGAAGAAGCCGAGGAGGCCACCGGCCACGAGCGCGAGCAGGGCGAAGCCGAGACGACGCCGGAACTCGTAGATGTGCTCGATGAGCGTCATCGTCCCGTCGGGGTTGGCCCGCCGGGACCGCTTGCGCCGTTTGGCGCTCCGGCTGTCGCCGTTACCGGACGCGGGATCCGCCACTGGACGTTCCGTTCTCGTCGGAGTCCACGCCGAGCGCGCTGCTGCTCAGCGCGCTCCGTGAACCGGGGACCAGGTGTTGCCGACCGCTCAGCTGGCGTTCTTCTGCGCCTGCTCGGCGGGCTTGGCCGCCTGCTGCTTCTTCAGCTCGTCGAGCTGGCGCTGCAGATCGGCGACCTGCTGGTCCTGGGCCGACGAGGCCGTCGTCGTCGCGGTGGTGGCAGGCGGGATCTGCTTGGTCTCGACGTCCTCGGCCTCGGCAGCCTTGTCGCCGCCCGACATGTCCTTCGTCTCGGCCTTGAAGATCTTCATGGACTTGCCGATGGAGCGAGCCGCGTCGGGAAGCCGCTTGGCCCCGAACAGGATCACGACGATCAGCACCAGAATGAGCAAATGCCAGCCTTGAAAACCGTTGGCGAACAAGATGGCCTCCTATCTGCGTCTGGGTCGAATGTTACTGCGTTTTCGGCGCGGGGCGGCGCTGGTTGATCGCCACCCGCACGGCCGCGGTCCTGGCCCGGAGCAGACCGGCCCGGTCCTGCGTGTTCGTACTCACCATGCTCACCGTCCGCCGGTAGGTGCGCAAGGCTCGCCTGACCCGGACGAGCACCAGCGCGAGCAGCAGAAAACCGGCCACGACGAGCACGGCGATGAGGACGAAGGCCACGTGGATCAGCTTAGTGGGCGTAGGTTGACGGAAGGTGACGGGTGCGCGCTACCGCGTCGGCGGCTCGCTGTCGAACCGCCTCCGCGAGTGCGCGCGGGCTCTCCACCTGGGCGTCTCCGCCGAGTCCCAGGACGAGACGCACCATCCACGACTCGTCGGCGTAACGCATCCGGACCCGCAACCGGCCGCCGTCGAGCTCGTCCAGTTCCTCGCACGGGTAGTACTCGGCTACCCAGCGTGCATCCGGAGCGAGCACCAGCTCCGCCTCCCGCTGATCGGGACGTGGCGTGAACACGCCGTCGGAAAGATCCGTCGGCCGGGCGTGCGCGGGCGGGGTGGCGGGCTCGTCGAGCACGGTCAGCTCGTCGATCCGGTCGAGCCGGAACAGCCGGACGTCCTCGGCGCGGCGGCACCACGCCTCGAGGTAGCCGACGGCCTGCACGATGAGCAGCCGCATCGGGTCGACCGTGCGCTCGGTGATCTGGTCCTTCGACGCGGTGTAGTAGCGGATCCGCAGCGCCCGCCCGTCCCGCAGCGCGCCGGCGACCTGCTCGCGGGTGCGGGCGGTCTTCCTGCCCTCGCGTACGCCACCGCCGACCACGACGCCCGCGGGCTGGGCCTGTCCGGCGGCCGCCTCGATCTTCGCGATGGCCCGGCGGACCGCGTCCGCGTCGACCACCCCGGGCGTGTCGGCCAGCGCTCGCAACGCGACGAGCATCGCGGTCGCCTCGCCGCCGGTCAGCCGCAGCGGACGGTTCATCCCGGCGTCGTGGGTCACGACGATCGTGTCACCCTCGAAGGACAGGTCGATCAGATCGCCGGGACCGTAGCCGGGCAGCCCGCACATCCAGAGCAGCTCGAGATCCTTCCGCAGCTGCCTCGGCGAGACGTCGAAGTCCTGCGCCGCCTCGTCGATCCGGATCCCCGGCCTGGCCAGCAGGTACGGGACCAGTGCCAGCAACCGCGGCATCCGCTCGGTGGACCCGCTCATCGAACAATCTCCTGCTCCGCGCGGTGCACGACGGCCTCGAGCCGGTCCTGGACGGTCTTGGCGAGCACGTCCGGTTCGAGCACGAGCACGTCGGGCCCGTGCGCGGTGAGCCACTCCGCGGCCGATTCGGGGAAGTACAGGCCGATCTCGACCACGTCCCCTTCCTCGCCCGCGACCACCTCACGGCCGACGACGCGGCCGCGCCTGCGCACCCCGGCCGCCCGTCCGTCCGCGACCCACACGCGGGCGTTCGTCACCGGCGACGGTTCGGAGTCCCCGGTCACCGACACCAGCTTCAGCAGGTTGACGCCCTCCGGCCGCTGCACGACCCCGGGCGCGCCGACGGGCTTCACCTGCCCGGTGACCCGCGAAAGCCGGAAGCAGCGGGTGGCAGCGCGGTCGCGGTCGTACCCGACGACGTACCAGCGGGCCCGCCAGGACACCACGCCCCACGGCTCCAGCGTGCGCATCATGCGGTCGGCCGAACCCGAACGGCGGTACTCGAACCGGACCACCTGCCCGTTCTGCACCGCCGCGAGCAACGGCCCGAACGCCGCCTCGGCACGCACCCTCGGCTCGACGACCGTCGGCGCGGAGTCGTCGACCTCGACACCGGCCGCGCGCAGCTTGACCAGCGCGCCCTGTGCCTGCCCGGTCAGTTCCGGCGAATCCCACAGCCGCACCGCGAGGCCGACCGCCGCCGCCTCGTCCGGGGCGAGGTCGATCTCGCCGAGTTCGTAGTCGCGGCGCGCGATCCGGTAGCCCTCGATCGCGTCGAACGCCGAGTTCCGCCCGGTCTCCAGCGGGATGCCGAGCTCGCGCAGCTCGGTCTTGTCCCGCTCGAACATCCGGAAGAACGCCTCGTCGCTGGACGCGTCGGCGTATCCGGGCACGATCCCGCGAATCCGCTCGGCAGTGAGGTACTGCCGGGTGGACAGGAGGGCCAGTACCAGGTTGACCAGCCGTTCGGCGCGTGCGGTGGACACCCGACAGACTCTAGCTCGCGCCGTTCGCCCCGATCGGGAGGTCCGGCAAACGCGCGTCGTGACGGCCGCGTGCTGCCTTTCCCCAGGTCGCACCGCGCCCCCTCGCCGGTGCTCGCTCCGGCTACTCGCCGCGAACGGTCGCTGCGACGCAGTGGTCCGTCACCGAGCGCGACGAACATCCGGCGGAACATTCGCCCACGCCCGATGATTCCGCCCCGAACCTGGAGTGCGCAGAGTCCTCTGTGGACACAAGCCCCGACCCTGCGGCCACTCGCCTCAATTCCTGGCAGTGGTATCGGCACGCGACGCGCCGGCACGCACTAGCGGGTCAGCCGGGCCACGCGGCCGTTCACCCCGCTGGCCCAGCAGTCCCCGCGGGGTGTGCAGCCGACCGAGTCGAAACTGCCGGTGTCGAACGACCGCCAATGCCGCCCGCCGTCGACGCTGAGGTCACTCCCGCCGGGGCCCACCGCGAGCACCGCACCGCCGCGCCAGGCCAGCCCCGAGCGGTAGCCCTTCGGTGCCTCCGGCGGTGTCCGCCAGCCACGTCCGCCGTCCCGGCTCAGCGCCACAGCGGGTCCAGGGGCGTCCGGCTGCGCGTAGTCACCACCGATCGCGACGCCGTGACGCCGATCCCGGAAGGCCACCGCGAACACACCCGCGGACCGGCTGCTCGGCAACGGCGTCTCCGCGGCCTGCCAATGGAGACCGCCGTCCCGGGAGTGCAGGACCCTGGCCCGCGCTCCCCCGCCGGTCGCGAGCCACGCGTCCCGCGGGCCTGCGGTGCTGACGCACTGCCCACTCGCGGCGAAACCCGCTTCTCCGGGCAACGCGGGCGGCAGGCCTTCGGCGGGCACCTGGTGCCAGCTGCGGCCGCCGTCGTCGGTGGCCTGCAGCCGGAAGGCACCGTCGACCGGATCGCTCATCGCCAGGCCACGCCGATGGTCGAAGAACGCCAGACAGTCGTAGAACGCCTTCGGATCGGGATTGCGGAACGTGAGGCGCCAGTGCGCACCGCCGTCTTCGGTGCGGTAGATCCTCGACGACTCACCGGGACCGATCGACAACGTCACCGCGTGGCCGGCGTCGAACGCCTCGATGTCGCGGAAGTCCAGCGCCGCGGTATCCGGCGGCGCGACCTGCTGCCAGGTCCGGCCCGCGTCGGTCGTCCGCAGGACCGTGCCCTTGCTGCCGCTCGCCCAGGCCACCTCGCCGCTCACCGCGGCCAGCCCGCGCAGCTGGGCCGTCACGCCCGTCGGCGTCACCGTCCAGGACGGCAGCGACGGCGCCGCCTCAGCCGCCGCTGGAGCCACCAACGGCAGCACCGCGCCCAGCAAGACCGCCCACGCCCGAACGACCCGCATACGCCCTCCAGAAAGCCGTTAAGGCCACCTTACGGGCACGAGACGCCCGTAAGG
>NZ_JBHYIK010000018.1:0-8683 GCF_042739735.1 Amycolatopsis sp. NPDC059027
GGCCTTTTCTTTTTGTTTAAACCCTCCTCTGTGTTTCCCCCTGGGCCTCCCGGTGGTGTGTTGCTGGCGGGGGGGCCTCCCGCGGCCCAACCACCCCCACCAAAGGCGTCCCTCGGCACATCCGGCCCCGTTGAGCGGAGCCGCTAAGACCTACCTGCCAGTGCGGCGGGAACCAGCGCGGGTGCCTGCCGAGAACGCGGCCGCACCGCCCCGGCGTGCACCACCGGACGAGGCCGCACCGCTGCGGCGTCCGCCGCTTTCGGCCTGCCGCTGCGAACCCTGACGCTGGGCACCGCGCTCAGCACCCTGACGCTGCGAGCCCTGACGAGCCGAGCCGCCCTGCGACTGCCCGCGCCCACGCCCCTGACCACCCGAACGGCCCTGACCGCCCGAACGCCCGGGCTGCTCCTCCCGCCGAGCCTGGCCCGCTGCCCGCGAGCGCTGTCCGCCGCGATTGCCCTCGGACCGGCGGCCCGCCGGCTTCGCCGCACCGGACGCCGACACCTTCTTCGGCCGGTTGTCGACCACCGGACGCACCTGCTTGACCAGCGTCCGCTCGCCGGGCGCCAGCTCGGCCAGCAGCGGGTGGCCGGGGCCGAGCTGCGTGGTGGTCGGCTTGATCCCGGCCTTGCGGGCCAGATCGCGGACGTCGCGGACCTGCTCGTCGGTCATCAGCGTCACCACGGTGCCCGACGCACCCGCCCGCGCCGTCCGGCCCGAGCGGTGCAGGTACGCCTTGTGCTCGACCGGCGGATCGGCGTGGATCACCAGCGTGACGTCGTCGACGTGGATGCCGCGGGCGGCGATGTCGGTGGCCACCAGCGTCTTCGCCGACCCGGAGGAGAACGCTTCCAGATTGCGCGTCCGCGCGTTCTGCCCGAGGTTGCCGTGCAGCTCGACGGCCGGGACCCCGGACGCGTTGAGCTTGCGGGTCAGCGCCTTCGCGCGGTGTTTGGTGCGGGTGAACACCAGCGTCCGGCCTGGCGCGGCGGTCAGGTCGACGAGCACCGGCAGCCGGTGCGTCTCCTCGACGTGCAGCACGTGGTGGGTCATGGTCGAAACCGGCGACTGCGCCGAGTCGACGCTGTGCAGCACCGGGTCGTCCATGAACTTCTTGACCAGCACGTCGACGCCGGCGTCCAGCGTCGCCGAGAACAGCAGCCGCTGCCCGCGCTCCGGCGTCGCGGCCATGATGCGCCGGACCTCGGGCAGGAACCCGAGGTCGGCCATGTGGTCGGCCTCGTCGAGCACGGTGATCTCGACGTCGTCCAGCTTGGCGACGCCCGAACGCATGTGATCGGCGAGACGGCCGGGGCAGGCGACGACGATGTCGACGCCGTCGCGCAGCTTCGAGATCTGGGGGTTCGCGCTGACGCCGCCGAAGACGGTCATCGTGCGCAGGCCCAGCGCCTTGCCGAGCGGCAGGATCGACGCCTCGATCTGCGTCACGAGTTCCCTGGTCGGCGCGAGAATCAGCGCGCGCGGACGGCCAGAGCGGCGCTTGGCGGGGTTGGCGGCCAGCCGGGCGAGGACCGGCAGCACGAAGCCGTAGGTCTTGCCGGAGCCGGTGCGGCCGCGGCCGAGCACGTCGCGCCCGGCGAGCGCGTGCGGCAGGGTGGCGGCCTGGATCGGGAACGGGGTGGTGATGCCCTGCTCGGCCAGCGCGCGCACCAGCGAGGTGGGCAGGCCGAGTTCGGCGAAAGTCGGTACGTTCATCGTGGGTACGGGCGCGCGGCGCCCTGTTTCTCCATTGCTGAGAAGGGTTGTCCTGCCCGGCGCAGACCCCGTGGTCGCGGCGCGTGGTCACTGAACAACATGTAGACGCGGTCCGAGGCAGAACTGAGCGGACCGCGTAATCAGTATATCGGGTGAGGGTGGCGCCCAGCACGTGAGATTGCCCGCACCGGTCCCGCTTGCTAAGTTACCGCTTAGTAACGTCACACACTTCGGGAGCGTGGATGAGCACGGCGCAGTTGCTGAACCCGGGTACCTACGACCCGAAGCACTTCGACGCGGAAACGCGCCGCCTGCTGCGTGCCACCATCGACTGGTTCGAGCAGCGCGGCAAGCGCAAGCTCGCCGAGGACTACCACGAGCGGACGTTCTACGCCGACTTCCTGGAGTTCGCCGGGAAGGAAGGTCTCTTCTCGACGTTCCTGACGCCGGCCGCGAACGCCGACGGGAACCCGGACAAGCGGTGGGACACCAGCCGCGTCGCCGCGCTGTCGGAAATTCTCGGCTTCTACGGGCTCAACTACTGGTACCCGTGGCAGGTCACCATCCTCGGTCTCGGCCCGGTGTGGCAGAGCTCGAACGAGGTCGCCCGCAAGCGTGCCGCCGACGCGCTGGCCGCCGGCGGCGTCGGCGCGTTCGGACTGTCCGAAAAGGACCATGGCGCGGACATCTACTCCTCGGACATGGTGCTCACCCCGGACGGTGACGGCGGCTACCGCGCGACCGGCTCGAAGTACTACATCGGCAACGGGAACTGCGCGCAGACCGTGTCGGTCTTCGGCCGCATCGAGGGCATCGAAGGCCCCGAGCAGTACGTCTTCTTCTACGCCGACTCGAACCACCCGAACTACCACGTCGTCAAGAACGTGGTGCCGTCGCAGATGTACGTCGCCGAATTCCGGCTCGAGGACTACCCGGTGCGCGCCGAGGACATCCTGCACGTCGGCGCGGAGGCGTTCAGCGCGGCGCTGAACACGGTCAACATCGGCAAGTTCAACCTGTGCTTCGGCGGGATCGGGATGTCGACGCACTCGCTGTACGAGGCGATCACGCACGCGCACAACCGCGTTCTCTACGGCAAGCCGGTGACCGATTTCCCGCACGTGCGCAGGGAATTCGTCGAGGCGTACGCGCGGCTGACCGCGATGAAGCTGTTCTCCGACCGCGCCGTGGACTACTTCCGCTCGGCGAACCCGGACGACCGCCGCTATCTCCTGTTCAACCCGATCACCAAGATGAAGGTGACCACCGAGGCGCAGCGCGTCATCGGCCTGGTCGCGGATGTGGTGGCGGCCAAGGGTTTCGAGGCCGACACCTATCTCGCGATGGCGAAGAACGACATCGACGGCCTGCCCAAGCTGGAGGGCACCGTCGCGGTGAACCTCGCGCTCATCGCGAAGTTCATGCCCGCCTACCTCTTCGCCCCGCAGGACTACGCGCCGGTGCCCACCCGCACCGACGCCGCGGACGACGAGTTCCTTTTCCGCCAGGGCCCCGCGCGCGGGCTTTCGAAGGTCCGCTTCCACAACTGGCGCGAGGCCTACGAAAAGTTCGCCACCATCCCGAACGTCGTGCTCTTCACCGAGCAGGCGGGCTATCTGGTGAAGCTGCTGACCGAGGCCACCCCGGACGAGACACAGCAGGCCGATCTCGACTTCGGCCTCGCGCTGACCGAGCTGTTCACGCTGATCGTCTACGGCCAGCTGATCCTCGAACAGGCCGAGATCACCGGGCTGGAAACCGATGTCATCGACCAGATCTTCGCGGTGCTGGTGCAGGACTTCAGCGTCGCCGCCGTCGACCTCAACGGCAAGGCGAGTTCGACGGAGCCGCAGCAGGCTTTGGCGCTGGCGTCGGTCCGCAAGCCGGTCGTGGACGCCGAACGCTTCGACCGCGTGTGGGCCCAGGTCCGCGGCCTTTCCGGTGCCTACGCCATGAATCCTTAACCCTCAGGGAAATCCCCGAGTCCCGGTCATCCCGCAGGCTGATGACGTCGAGGGCCGCGGTGCCCCATGATCGCCCGGAGTCCGGGAGATCGGGGGAGACGCATGCGACGGCTGTGGGCACTGGTGCTGACCGCGACGACGGGGGCCGCGCTGGCCCTCGCTCCCACCACGGCACAGGCCGCCGAGGCCGGGATCGCCTGGCGGAAATGCGGTGACCAGGGCGCCGAATGCGCGTCGCTGCGCGTGCCGCTCGACTGGGCGAACCCCGGCGGGCAGCGGATCACGCTGGCGCTGAGCCGCCTCAAGGCCGCCGACCCCGCGCGCCGGGCCGGGACGTTGTTCGTCAACCCCGGCGGGCCGGGTGGCCCGGCGGTGCCGCTGGTCCGCGACGCGCCGGGCGAGTTCTTCCCGCAGGACTTGCGGGACCGGTTCGACATCGTCGGCATGGACCCGCGAGGCGTCGGCGAGAGCGTTCCCGCGATCGCCTGCGAGAAGCCCACGCTGAACCCGAAGATCAGCCAATTTCCGCGTAACCGCACCGAATACGACCGGCTGGTCGCCTATAACCGCGATGTCGGAGAAGGCTGCCGGCGAGCGACCGGCCCGTTGATCGACCACGTGGACACGATCAGCGCTGCCCGGGATGTCGAGGTCGTCCGGAGCGCGCTCGGCGTCGACAAGGTCACCTGGCTCGGCCTGTCCTACGGCACCCTGCTCGGCGCCACCTACGCGCAGCTCTACCCGGTGCGCGTGCGCGCCGCGGTGCTCGACGGCGCCGTCGACCACACCATCGGCTCGCGCCGCATGGCCGCCGACGAAGCACGAGTCACCGACGACGTCTTCGGGAAGTTCGCCGACTGGTGCGCTGCCGAGAAGAGCTGTGCGATGCACGGCCGGGACGTCGTCGCCGAATATCGCGCACTGCTCGAAAGGGCCGCCAAAAAGCCGATCCCTTCGAGGGAATCCGCGGACGGCGCGACCGCGGACCAGATCGGCTACGGCACCTACTCGGCGCTCACCGAAGTACCGAGGCGGTGGAAGGAACTGGCGGAAGCGATCAGCGGCGCCGTCGCGCCCGACCCCGACGCGGGGATTTTCGCCCGGGTGAAGGGAAATGACGCCGCCTACCGGGTCATCGCCTGCCACGACTTCCCCTCGGACGTCCGCGGCTTCGCGGATTTCGCCGCGCGGGAACGGGAAGCGCGCCGGATCGCCCCGGTGACCGGAGGCTACGTCGAAGCCTGGGACGTCCAGGCAGGCTGTCTCGGCTGGCCCGTCCGGCCCGCGAATCCGTGGGGCCCGACGCCGGTGCGCGGCACGCCGCCGATCCTCGTCGTCGGCGGTGAACACGATCCGGCGACGCCACACCCGTGGGCTGTCGGCCTCGCGAGCCAGATCGCCGGGGCGAAACTGCTGACCTGGAACGGCGTCGGCCACACCGGCTACTTCAACGACGAAGCCACCCAGCGCCGCGAAATCGCCTACCTGGTCAACGGCTCTTGAGCGTCGCGACCGGTTAGGGCGACACCGGGCCGGCTATCGGCGGGGACGAGCGCCCCAATGCGGCATTGGGTGCGTTGGACGCAGCGAATGTGGCATTGGGTGCGTTGAGCGCAGCGAACGCCACATTGGGGCGCATGACCACCGCACAACTCGAACGCGGAGCACGAGGGCTGGTGAGCGTTGCGTCCGTGAGAACCAGAACCGGTTAGAACCGCTGGCAGCACTCGCGAGTCTTGACGCCGGGGTGGGCCAGCAACTGCGGGACGCGCTCCGGCCAGTGCTCGAAGTGCCACCACTCGTTGTCGTAGGTGCGGTAGAGGTCGTAGCGCGCACCGTGTTCCTCGAGCCACAGGGCGCCCTCGCGTGGGCGGACATCCAGCGCGACACCCTTGACGTGACTGGATTCCGACGGCGGCAGCACGAGCGTGCGCGCCGAGGCCGACGAGCCGGAGCGGCGCACCTCCTCGTCGAAAAGTTGTTGCTGCGTCTGGTGATCGCGGTACCCCGAGGTGAGGCCGAGCAGCTGGCCGTGGCCCCAGAGCGCCTCGGTGCGCGCCGCGATGAAGGCGGCCTTGGCGTCGTCGGCGAGTCCACTGAGGTCCTCGGCGGGGAAGCGCAGGCGGAGTGCCCATTGGCACGCCAGCTCGCGAGCACAACCGGGACGTCCGGCGAACGCGATCGGCAACAGGAATACGGCCAGTACCACCGTGATCACGGAGAACAACCGGTCACGGGCGATGTGCTGCTCGCTCACGGCGCCCACCACCGGCGCCGCTCGAAGCGCACGAATCGTCTCACCTGTGCTTGTGAAGTCTTCGCCACCGCAATACCCTTTCCCCGACAGCCCGGAAGCCCAGGGCCTCATGGCATCGTCAGGAGAAGGCGGCACGGCCCACAAGCGATCCGGTCTTATCGGTTGTCAGGGGAGCCCGAACGGGCAAGCCGGGAACGCGAAAAGCAACCTGACCGGGACGTATGCGTCCGAGGAGTAGCGCTATTCCTTCGGGGCGAGGAGCTGGGCCATCAGCTCGGACGCGTCGACCCAGACGGTTTGCTTGCTGATCCGGCCCTCCCGGAACTCGCACAGGTGCAGCACGCGATAGGTGACGTCCCGGCCGCCGCCCTCGACGCCGAAGATCGTCCCGATGGCCTTCGCGGTCATGACGCTCTCGGTGAACAGCAGGTTCTCGCCGGACGCCTGCCGCGCGACGGTGATACACGCGTCGCCGAGTTCTTCGAAGGCTTCCTCGTAGCGCCGTCGGATGGACTCGTGGCCGTGACGCCGACCGTACGGGTCGCCGACGACCTCGTATTCGGCGTCTTCGGTGAACAGGGCGACCAGTCCGTCGATGTCCCTGACGCGGTGCGCGTGGATGAAGGAGCCGAAGACCGAGGCCATCTCGTCGGGCGTCATGGTTTGAGGAGGTGCGATCCCTTGGCGATGACGTCCCGGACCGCGGCGGCCGTGGCCTCCGCGCCGAGACCGGTCGAGTCGACGGCGTGGTGCTCCAGCTCGCCGAGGTCGGCGAACTGCCGGTGCATCGCGCGGACGGGCTCCGGATCGGTCAGCTCGTCGGTGCCCCGGCCGCTGGCGCGGTGCACGGTGGTGGCCTCGTCCGGCCGCAGGACGACGTAGTGCAGTGGGACGCCGTGCTGTTCGGCGGCGGCGCGGAACGGGTCGAGGAACCACGGCCCGACGACGCCGTCGCAGAACACCTCGTACCCGCCCCGCGCGTACCCGGCGGCGGCCTGCGCGAGGACGTCGGTGACGACCTCGTTCTGCTGCTGGGCCTCGGGAAGGTAGGGGAGGATCGCGCCGTTGCGGATGTACGCGTAGAAGTCGTCCGTGTGCAGGTGGACGCTGGGGGAGACGGCGTCGGCGAGCAGACGGGCGATGGTGCTCTTACCGGCCCCGGGCGGCCCGGTGAGGATGATGACTTGGCTCAACGCTGCGCTTTCAGGAACGCGGACCACGCGGCGGCCGGGACGGTCAGCGTCCCGCCTTGGCGATCCTTGGTGTCACGGACTCCGACAATGCCCGGCGCCACAGCCACCTCAACACACCCGCCTTGCGAGCCGCTGTGGCTGGACTTGAACCACGCGACCTCAACGCAGTTGGTCTGCGAGCCGCTGTAGCTGGACTTGTGCCACCGAGCATCAGCAAGGCTCATCGTGTTTCACCCTTTGCCGTAATCATCTGAAACCGAGGCGAGGAACTTCACCGAATCGGCTGGTCCCAGCGCTGTCTGGATCAGGGTATCGGTTGCCTCGTGAAACGGCTCCACCTCCTCGGGCTCGTCCAGGAACAGCGAGGACCGCTTGTGTTCCAGATGCACGATCGTCCGGTCCTTGGCGAACTCCAGCACCACATAGGTGCCGTCCAGCCCCGTATGCGGGCCCATCGAGAACGGGATCACCCGCACATCCACGTGTGGCTTCGCTGTCGTCAGCTGGATGATGTGCTGAATCTGCTCGGCCATCACCTTGGGATTGCCGACCGGCCTGCGTAGCGCTGCCTCGTCAATGATCGCCAGGTAGGCCGGGGGATGCGCTTTGGAAAGGATCGCCTGCCGTCCCAATCGCGTCGCGACCATGGCCTCGCGTTCCGAGCCGACCACACCGGTCGCTGCCATGATGGCTCGGCAATACTCAGCGGTCTGCAACAGGCCAGGGATGAGCAACATGGCAGCGTCCACGAACCGGGTGGCGTCGGCTTCGAAGCGGATGAGGGCGGGAAGTTGTTCGGGCAGCGGGGTTCCGCTCGTCTCCCACCAGCCCGGCAGATGCTGCTCCCGCGACATGGCCATGAGGCGTTCGCGCTCCGGGCCGATCACTCCATAGACCACGCACAGCGCGGCCACGTGCTCCGGCTCGATCTCCTTGCCGCCGTTCTCCAGCCGGTTCAAGGTCGCCGCCGACATGCCGAGTTTCTTCGCCGCGTCCCGCGTGTTCAGTCCCGCGGCGGCTCGCAGCGCCGCCAGATCGTGGGCCAGGCTGCGCATCCGCGCGGAACCGTGTTTCCTTGTCATGGCACCGATCTCACCAGCGCAGATGCGCTCCGCGCTATCACACGATCGGATGCCCTGTTTCATGTACTGAGACGCGTCACCCGATGGCAGGGTGATGAACCATGACACCTGAGGAAGACCGCTCCATCGCCCGGGAAGCCGCGCGAACCCCGCTCACGGTACGCCTGACCCGCGATCAGGCGGGCGCCATGATGCGCACCTGGGCCCGCGACAACCCGCCGAAGCGCTTCGCGGTGTGCTCGTTCGCCGAGGACGAGCGCGGCCACGACTGCGCCCTCATCGCGTGGGGCCTCGAATTCGACGATCACCTGATGGCGCAGTCCGTTGACAGCCGGGTACACGGCACGTTCAGTTCACCCGATTCCCTGCTCGCCGTCCTCGGCAACCCCGCCACCCTCGAACTGGTCCGCCTCGACCCCGCCGCCAGCGTTCCGTGAATGCCACATTGAGGGACTCAGAGTCCCTCAATGT
>NZ_JBHYIK010000018.1:8693-12931 GCF_042739735.1 Amycolatopsis sp. NPDC059027
CTACCTCCCCACCCCCCCACCCTTCCTCGTGGGCCCCTTCCCCCCCGCCGCTTGTGTTCTTTTTATCCCAATTGGTTCCCAACTCCGCCCCTCAATGTGGCATTCACGGACCTTCGAGCCCTACTTCTTGTAGCCAGCGCGGCGGAGGGCGTCGGCCATGGCACCGCCGCCGCCGAAGTCGTTGCCCCGGCCCCCACCGCGGCCACCCTGCTGGCCACCGCGGCGCTGGCCCTGGCCACCGCCCTGACCGCGACCACCGCCGCCGCCCTGGCGGCCACCACCCTGACCGCCACCGCCGCGACGGTCCTGCGAGCCGGAGCCACCGGCGCCGGGCTCGTCGTCGAGGCGCAGCGTCAGCGAGATCCGCTTGCGCGGCACGTCGACGTCGAGGACCTTGCACTTCACGATGTCGCCGGGCTTCACGACCTCACGCGGGTCCTTGACGAAGTTCTTCGACAGCGCGGAAACGTGCGCGAGACCGTCCTGGTGCACGCCGACGTCGATGAACGCGCCGAACGCGGCGACGTTCGTGACCACGCCCTCCAGCGTCATGCCCGGCTTGAGGTCGGAGATCTTCTCGACGCCGTCGACGAAGGTCGCGGTCTTGAACGCCGGACGCGGGTCGCGGCCCGGTTTGTCCAATTCGGACAGGATGTCGGTGACGGTCGGGAGCCCGAAGGTCTCGTCCACGAAGTCCGCCGGGCGCAGCTTCTGCAGCGTCCGGGTGTTGCCGATCAGCTCGCGGATGTCCGAGCCGGTGGTCGACAGGATCCGCCGCACCACCGGGTAGGCCTCGGGGTGCACGGACGAGGAGTCGAGCGGGTCGTCGCCGTCCGGGATCCGCAGGAAGCCGGCGCACTGCTCGAACGCCTTCGGGCCGAGCCGCGCGACGTCCTTGAGCGCGGTCCGCGAGCGGAACGGCCCGTGCTGGTCGCGGTGCCCGACGATGTTCTCGGCGAGGCCCGTCGTGATGCCGGAAACGCGGCTCAGCAGGGGAGCGGACGCGGTGTTGAGGTCGACGCCGACGGCGTTCACGCAGTCCTCGACGACGGCGTCGAGCGAGCGCGACAGCGAGACCTCGGAAAGGTCGTGCTGGTACTGCCCGACACCGATCGACTTCGGGTCGATCTTGACCAGCTCGGCCAGCGGGTCCTGGAGGCGCCGCGCGATGGAAACCGCGCCACGCAGGGAAACGTCGAGTTCCGGCAGTTCCTGCGAGGCGAAGGCGGACGCGGAGTAGACCGACGCGCCCGCTTCCGAGACGACGACCTTCGTGAGCTTCAGGTCCGGGTACTTCTTGATCAGCTCGCCGGCGAGCTTGTCGGTCTCGCGCGAGGCGGTGCCGTTGCCGATCGAGATCAGGTCGACCTTGTGCCGGGCGCAGAGCGCGGCGAGTTCGGCGATCGAGGCGTCCCACTTGTTCGCGGGCTGGTGCGGGTAGATCGTGTGCGTCGCGACGACCTTGCCGGTCGCGTCGACGACGGCGACCTTGACGCCGGTGCGGAAGCCGGGGTCGAGACCCATCGTCGCGCGGGTCCCGGCGGGGGCGGCGAGTAACAGGTCACGCAGGTTCGACGCGAACACGCGCACGGCGTCGTCCTCGGCGGACTGGCGCAGCCGCATCCGCAGGTCGATGCCCAGGTGCAGGAGGATCTTGGTGCGCCAGGCCCAGCGCACGGTGTCAGCGAGCCACTTGTCGCCGGGACGGCCCTCGTTCGCGATGCCGAAGCGCTGCGCGATGCGCTGCTCGTACTCGGTCGGCCCGACGCGCGGCTCCTCGGTGGCCTCTTCCGACTCCATCGTGAGGTCGAGGATTTCTTCCTTCTCACCACGGAACATCGCGAGGATGCGGTGCGAGGGGAGCTTGGTGTACGGCTCGTCGAACTCGAAGTAGTCGGCGAACTTGGCGCCGGCCTCGGCTTTGCCCTCGCGGACCTTGGAGGCGAGCCGCCCCTGCGTCCACATCTTCTCGCGCAGTTCGCCGATGAGGTCGGCGTCCTCGGCGAAGCGCTCGACGAGGATCGCACGGGCGCCGTCGAGCGCGGCCTGCGCGTCCGCGACGCCCTTTTCGGCGTCGACGAACACCGCGGCGGCGGCCTGCGGGTCGGTGTTCGGGTCGCCGAGCAGCCCGTCCGCGAGGGGCTCCAGCCCAGCCTCGCGGGCGATCTGGGCCTTGGTGCGGCGCTTCGGCTTGTACGGGAGGTAGATGTCCTCCAAGCGGGACTTCGTGTCCGCCGCGACGATCTGCGCCTCCAGCTCGTCGGTGAGCTTGCCCTGGGTGCGGATCGAGTCGAGCACCGCGACGCGGCGTTCGTCCAGCTCACGCAGGTAGCGGAGGCGCTCCTCGAGCGTGCGCAGCTGCGCGTCGTCGAGCATGCCGGTGACTTCCTTGCGGTACCGGGCGATGAACGGCACCGTCGAACCGCCGTCGAGCAGGTCGACCGCGGCCTTGACCTGCCCCTCGCGCACCCCCAGCTCTTCGGCGATCTTCTGCTCGACCGACTGCACGCTCACTGCCACGCTCCCGCTCCGCCTATGGATGTGTGCTCTGATCCTGCACCGTCCTGATCCAGCATTGTGCCGTCCGGCCGGTGCGACGTTCGGACTGGGCCTCCCGGGCTAGTCCCTTGACACCCATATTGGTCTAGTCCATTTTGGGGGGACTCAGTTCACCCATTCGTGGAGGCCAACGTGGTCCTCAAACCCAGGAACGCTCTCCTCGCCCTCTTTTCCACGCTCGCGCTGTGTCTCGGCGTCACGCTCACGTTGAGTGGAAGCGCTTCCGCGGCGAACATTCTGTCCAACCCGGGATTCGAGGCCGGGACGCTTTCCGGTTGGTCCTGCACCGGCACGTCCGCCGTGGTGACCAGCCCGGTGCACAGCGGCCAGGGCGCGCTGAGCGCGACCCCGGCGGGCCAGGACAACGCCCAGTGCTCCCAGACCGTCACCGTGCAGGCGAACACCGCCTACAAGCTTTCGGCGTGGGTGCAGGGCAGCTACGTCTACCTCGGTGTTTCCGGCACCGGCGGCTCGGACACCAGCACCTGGACGCCGGGCGCGTCCGGCTGGCAGCAGCTGTCGCTGAGCTTCACCACCGGCGCGTCGACGCAGGTCACGGTGTATCTGCACGGCTGGTACGGGCAGCCCGCCTACTACGCCGACGACGTCAACCTCGACGGCCCCGGCACACCACCGACAACGACGGCTCCGACCACTCCGACGACTACTGTTTCTACGACGCCGCCGACCACGACCACGACCACCACGCCGCCGACCGGCTCGCTGCCCAAGCACGTGCTGACCGGCTACTGGCAGAACTTCTACAACGGCGCGAAGGCGTTGAAGCTGGCGGACGTCCCGAGCAGCTACAACATCGTCGCCGTGGCCTTCGCCGACGCCGACCCGAGCAACCGCGGCGGGGTCACGTTCACCCTCGATCCCGGGCTTTCCTCGCAGCTCGGCGGGTACACCGACGCGCAGTTCAAGGCCGACATCAAGACGCTCCAGTCGCGCGGGCAGAAGGTGATCCTTTCCGTCGGCGGGGAGAAGGGCACGATCAGCGTCGGCGATTCTTCGGCGGCGTCGAACTTCGCGAGCAGCATGAAGTCACTGATCGCGCAGTACGGCTTCGACGGCGTCGACATCGACCTGGAGAACGGCATCAGTGCGACGTATATGGGTTCCGCGCTGCGCAGCATCCACGCCGGCGGCGGCACGGTGATCACCATGGCGCCGCAGACCATCGACATGCAGTCGACGTCCGGTGGGTATTTCCAGCTGGCGCTGAACGTCAAGGACATCCTGACCGTGGTGAACATGCAGTACTACAACAGCGGCGCGATGAACGGGTGCGACGGGAACGTCTACTCGCAGGGCACGGTGGACTTCCTGACCGGGCTCGCCTGCATCCAGCTCAAGGGTGGTTTGCGCGCGGACCAGGTCGGCCTCGGCCTGCCCGCGTCGTCCCGGGCGGCGGGCGGCGGGTACCAGTCGCCGTCGAACACCGTGTCGGCGCTGAACTGCCTGGCCAAGGGCACTTCGTGCGGGAACTTCAAGCCGCCGGCCACGTACCCGGAGATCCGCGGCGCGATGACCTGGTCGATCAACTGGGACGCCTCGAACGGCTACTCCTTCGCCACCACCGTCCGCTCCGGCCTCGACACCCTCCCCTAACCGCTCGCCTCCCTCCCGCGGAAATGCCGTTAAGGCCACCTTACGGGCGTCTGACGCCCGTAAGG